>CAYTWV010000075.1:0-12535 GCA_964442235.1 uncultured Myxococcales bacterium
GATTGTGGTTCCGGGACTTGTGGGGACGGCCTTTGTGAGGCCGAGGAGACTCCGTGGTCCTGTCCCCAGGATTGTGGGGGGTGCGGAGACTCGATTTGTGACCTTGGCGAGAACTACTGCACGTGCCCGTCAGACTGCGCCAGCGGCTGCGGCGACTCCTGTTGCGGGCCGGGAGAATCGTTCTGCACGTGTGCTGCCGACTGCCCCATTACGTGTGGCGACAACTGCTGCAGCATGGGGGAGACACCCGCCAGTTGCGGGTCCGACTGCGAGACCACCTGCGGTGACGGGTACTGCGTGCAGGGGGAGACGCTGTGTTCGTGTGAGTCGGATTGTGGCGGCCATTGCGGCAATGGAGTGTGCGACTGCAGCGAGAACTCAACCACCTGTGCGGCCGACTGCCTGAAGTGCGGCGATGCCTGGTGTGACCCGCTGGAGAGCTTCTGCACGTGCCCTGCGGATTGTGGCAAGGAGTGTGGCGATGGCTGCTGCTCCCCGGGGGAAACCCCGGCCAACTGTCTGGTGGATTGCCCGGGTACGTGCGGCGACGGCATCTGCACAATCCAGGAGGACCCGGTGTTCTGTCTGGCCGACTGCCCCACGGTTTGCGGCGACTATTACTGTGTGGGCGCAGAGACTCACTGCAATTGCGAGACCGACTGCGGGACCGCTTGCCCCAACTATGTGTGCGATTGTGGCGAGACCAGTACTTCTTGCCCGTGGGACTGCATCAAGTGCGGCGATGGCAGTTGTGACGCCGGCGAAAACGATTGCACCTGTCCCAGCGATTGTCCGACCACCTGTGGGGACGGATGCTGCTCCGGGGCCGAGACCTTCTGCACCTGCCCGGGAGACTGCACCAAGAAGTGCGGCGATGGTTGCTGCAGTGCGGGCGAGACTCCCAGCACCTGTATTGCCGACTGCCCCACGGTGTGTGGTGACGGCTACTGCGCAGGCAGCGAGACGGCGTGTGTGTGCGAGTCGGATTGTGGGGCCCATTGCGGCAACGGGGTGTGCGACTGTGTGGAGACCTTGGCCTCGTGTGCGGGAGACTGCCAGGTCGTCCTGCCTTCCAACGCCTGCGCCAACGGAAGCCAGAATCGCCAAGGATGTGCCAATGCCCGCATCATCGGCCGGTCCGATGCTCGGGGAGATGGCTGGTCGCTGACCAACCAGAGCACCTGCAACGCTACGGACGAATTTGATGGAGACTGCGCCAGCTCCTGGTCCTTCGGGCCCGACCATACGTACGCCATCTTCCTGTATAGTGGCGAGAAGGCCTCTGTGACGGTGGATGCCCGCACCACCACGTGCAGCAGCAGTGACGACAAACTGACCCCCAAGGTCCGGTTCTTCCACAACCCCGCCTCTACGGCAAACGGGGCCACCTCATGCCCCACCTTTGAGACTTGCAAGGCGAGCGGGGTTGCCGGCGGCGAAGTGGGGTGGGACATCCAGGCCGATGCCGACGGCTGGTATTTCATCGTGGTGGATGGCGGCTCATCAGGATACAGTGAGCACCGTGGCAACTACGATATCCAGGTGTTCCTGATCAACTGCCTTTCCGGCGACAAGTGCGGCTGCGCCTAGGCGGCGGGGCAGTTCCTCTGCGTATCAGTGCAGAATCAGTGTGCCAACGGCGTGTGAATAATCCGATATTGTCATAGAGCCGGTGTATCGGCGAAGCGTCATATCCCAATTATTCATGAAGATGGGTTCCAATAGAGGAGAGTTCCATGGCTCTCCATTGTTGAACTCGCCGCTGGCAAATTCCAATCCTATTGATGGGTAAGACAAGTTACTATCAATAAGATTTGACATTATAACATATGCGTTGTTGTTGTATTCGGATATCTCTACGCTGAAGCTTTGGTTAATGATAGATGCTGCATAGATGAGAAGAGTTGTGTTTTCTGTATCAAAATATGCACTTGCAACACGCGAAGCAATTTGAACGCAAGGATAGAAATATCCGGCATAACATTCGGTTTCTGTCCTATGGTCAATGATGAAGCAGAGCTCAATGCCGGTGTCGACCCCTACCAGACTGTCGAAGGAATGCTGAGCCAGTTCGGATCCAGAAGGGTAGAAGCTGTCTTTGGCCTTGAATGAGCCCTCGATGCAGAAGTCCCCGACCAGGCACTCCGTGCCCTCGTCGTGGTATCCGGCGTCGCATTCACAAACCACATTGATCACCTCATCCACACATTTACCGTGGCCGGAGCAGGTGACTCCCAAGCAGGGACCGTCCTGGCAGATCCCGTCTTCGCAGGCGATTCCGTCGGCACACGTTCCGCACTCACTGCCGCAGTAATCCGGACCGCACTCTTTTCCGTCACATTGAGGCACACAAGTCGTTTTGCAAAGCCCTTCCTGGGTGCAAATAGGGGCAGCGGCAGGGCAGTTACCGCAAACGTCGCCACACCCGTCAGAGCCGCACTCTTTGGCCTCGCAGGAGGGGACACATACGACGTTATCCGGCAGATCAACCGAGTCAGACAGGTCCAGGTCGGCCCCCATATCGTCGGCCGTATCGGCAGCGGAATCGGGGGCCAGATCTACAAGGAGATCCTTGCCTGCATCGGCTTGCGTCTCATCGGATTGATCCATCTTGGTGTCCAAGGGCAGGTCGATCTTGGCCGCATCGGTGGTGTCCAGGGCATCCCCAACGAGGTCGAAAAGATCCCCGCTGGACCCATCGACGTCTTGCCTCTGGCTGTCTGACTGGGTATCCGAGCTGTCCATCCCGTCCGGATCGCTGGTCTTGCCGCCGCTGGATCGCACACAACCGGACAAAAGCATCCCCCAGAACAATCCCATCGTCGCCACACGAATCAAATTCATGGTTCCTCCCAAGCCCCTTGTCCCAAGCTCTTTGCGTTTCGGCCCGCCAGCGGAGACCGCCCGAACCGATATTGGTTCTGCCTTGTACGGGGTCTGTGCTCTGCCGTCAAGAGGAGGAAGGGGAAGGAAGAGGGATGAGGGATGAGGGATGAGGGATGAAGGATGAAATAAGAATCCCCTCTCCCGGCGGGAGAGGGCAGGGTGAGGGCACGAGGGGTGAGGGAAGGCTATTTGGGGGAAATTCCAGGCAGCATCGGGTCGGCGGCAAGCTTGTTGCCAAGTTTGAAGGGCTTGTTCACGTCGATGCCGGCTTCTTTTAAGGAGTACGTAAAGAGCACGGCGCGTTCCATGGCCTTGCACTCGTCCTTCTTGGTGCGGCTGACGGTAAGAACCTCGTCTTTCATCTCAAAGATGAAGTCCGCTTTTGCGGTGCAACCCGAGCTTGCAACCTGCAGGGTCAGCTCCTGCTTATCGAAGTCCGTGGAGATGCCCAGCAGCACCTCAACCTCGGCGGCCAGGGCCCCGGGGGCGAACAACACCACCAGTCCGAACACCAGGAAGACCGTTCTCATCGTTCTGAATGTAGTCATGGCTTCACCTTCCTCAGTTCATTGCAATGGTTCTGGGCCAGCAGAGACGGGCCTTGCCGCCTGCCCCAGCCGAGTCACCAGCGTTCACCCTACACTCGGTGCCGTGACAAAGCCACGGCAATACCACAGTGCGTCAAAGCTTAAAGGCAGCCCGGCGTTTTCCGGGGGGTCGACCGCAAGGGCCATGGTTTATCGGATGAACGGCGTGCGTTCCCCAACGTGGGTTAGATGAAGTTCATGCATCGCCCGAGTGCAGGCGACATAAAGCAGATTCCGGTCCAATCCCGAGCAGTAGTTCTGGGCCGAGGCATTGGTCACCAGCACCAGATCGAATTCCAGGCCCTTTGCCAATTGTGGTGAACAGATCACGGCGCCCTGCACAAAGGCGCTGCTGCTGGCCGAAAGCAGGTGCAGCGGAGGGGTCGTCTCGCCAAGCTCCCCAAAGAGTTCTTCGGCCTGCCGCTGCGTTTTGCACAAGATCCCCATGGTTCGGTAGGTGCCCTGTGAAAACCGCCTGAGAGTTTCTCGGATGAGGTCAAGCTGCTGCTGCTGGTTGGCACAGCCGTGGACCCTCGGCGGGCTTCCGTGGCGTTCCACGGGTTCCAAGTCCGGGTCCGGCGAGATGGACTGGGCAAACTGCGTGATTTCATAGGAAGAACGGTAACTTTTGGTCAACTTCAAACAGTGGGCCGAGCGGAAGACACGGGCAATTTCCTGGGCAGTGGTGGGGCTCCAAGGGTTCAACGATTGGCTGATGTCTCCCAGGATGGTCTTTCGGCACGGAAACAGCCTGGCCAGCACGGCATATTGAACCGCCGTATAGTCCTGCATTTCATCCACAATCAGGTGTTGAATCCCCTGGAAGTCGGTTTCCAGGGACTGTGCACCTTCCAGCCGCAACGCCAGGTAAATCAGGGGGAAGACGTCGGCATACTCCAAGGTGGCACGAAACCCAGCAAACAGCTCGGGACGGCCCAGCCACTGGAAGAACTTCTTATAAAGTGTGCGCAGCGCGGGCCTGGAAAACATGCTCTTCACTGCTGCCCGGATGGTGGTGCGTTCCTGCGCTGTCAACTCGACACGGCTTTGTCGCCACACCTGATACTCGACGCTGGCGACCAGGTCGGGAATCCTCTTTTCGGGCGTCCAGGACCCTTGCCGGTTATAGGCGTGTTCCACAAAGGCAGCGGGGACAAGAACCCCACCCACCGCAATGTCGACTGGGCTGAACCGGGTGGCCTCTATGTGCTCGACGTACTTGTCCAGATCTTGCAGGAAGGCAAAGGAGGATTTGGCCTCTACCCGTTGCTGCAAGGCGGGGTCTTTGCCCTCGGAAAGTGCTTGTGACTGTTCAAAAAAGGTCTCGAATCGAAAGCGCTCGCCCAGCAGCCCCAAAGCCAAACTCTCCATGCCCATTTCGGCAATGGGTTCTTCGCCCAGTTCGGGCAACACGTTGGAGATAAAATCGGCAAAGACCTTGTTGGGGGAGAGAATCAGGACATCTTTTGCGGTGAGTTGGTCCTTGAAGCGGTATAGCAGAAAGGCGACCCGGTGCAGGGCGATGGAGGTTTTCCCGGAGCCAGCCACACCCTGAATGATCAGTACATCGTCCTCTTCATTTCGAATGATGGCGTTCTGGTCCCTTTGAATGGTGGCCACGATGGTCTTCATGCGCTCGTCGGAGGTGCGGCTTAGCTCCTCCTGGAGCAGGTTGTCCATGATGTTCAGCCCACTCTCAATCATGAACTCCATGCGCCCTTTTCGGATGCGGAATTGGCGCTTCAAGGTGACGGCACCATGGATCACGCCGCCCGGTGCACGATAGGTCGCCTGGCCCAGCTCGAAGTCATAAAAGAGGGTGGAAATGGGGGCTCGCCAGTCAAAGACGACGTTGCGCTGGGGGTCGTCAAACGAGTGCATCCCGATGTACACAGGCAGGGCCTGGCCCTGGGAATCCCGACGCACGAAGTCGATTCGGCCAAAGTAGGGGGACGGCGCCAGCCGCTCCAAGCGGTGTCGTGCTGCCAGCAGCGTGTCCCCGGTGCGCATGGTCTGGGCCACGGTCTCACGGGTGAAGGCCATCTCCGCTCGGTCCATGTCCGTCTTGTTGGCCCAGAAGAAGTCCTTTTGCTCCTGCACCTGATTGGCATACTCCGAGAGTCGGCTGTTGATCTCTGTGTGAGCTTCCCGCAGCTTCGCCTTCACCTCTTCCAGGTAGGCCCTTTCTTCCGTTTCAGTGGGATTGAACACGCAACGATTCCTTTCGCCGTGGATTACCAGTGCTGCACTGGAGTGCATCTGGAAGCGGCCGGACTGTACCGGAGCGGGGCCCTCTGGTGCAAGGTGGAAGTTCGGGCGGGCCGGCCTTCGCTTGCCACATCAAACCTGCTTGGGCACAAACTCAAGGCCCTCGGGTAAAGCTTTCTCTTCCTGTTTGACTCTGTAACCATAACCACCCTAAGATCGTGGCTTTGACAGTGCCGACGGACGCTATTTCGGCCCACACTTATAAGAGGTATACCTCATGCTGCCGATTGTTTTCGCGATCATGTCTCTGGTGGCCGTTTCGCCTGGCGCCGAGGTCCCCGCCCCCGACTTGACACCGCTTCCTCAACTATGCAAGACCTGGAATCTGGACGAAAGGGCCTGCGCCGAACGCATCGCCAAAGCCGGGTTCACATGTGAGCGCATCGGTGAACATCGTTTGGCGGGGCTTAGCCCGGCCTATCCCGCCTTGGCCTGCAACCACGTGGGCTGGGACAAACCCGATGAATATGTCGATGCTTCTGGATGTAAGTTTCTTGTCAAGCATCAATATATATTTGCAGTTAAGAAGGATGGGAAAGAAGAGCTTGTGCTGGTGAAGACAAAAGCCGAGTTTACCAAGATGTTTGCTCCCATCGAGTCTGCAGAAGAGGCCCTGGGATTCCTGACGGCACTTACGCAAGCCTATGGGACGAAGGTGATTCCGAAGTTTCAAGGCGGCAAATGGAAGGTGGAGGGTGTTCGGCCGACGACGCTATTGGATAAGGGAGATGAATACATCGTTAGAATGTTTCTTCAAGGGAACTGTGGGTGTTATGTCCCATTTCTTGATGAGCTAAGTGTATCTATCAAACAAAACGGGTCATTCTCAACTTTATCCACTGTCAGAGTCTGGGAGGACGACCCGCAAAACGAGATGTGCGTCGACTAACGAATGACGGGGGGGCGCACCTGGTTTTTGACGCCCGCCCATCGGCCTGAATCACGCCCAACGAGTTCTATGGTTTGGCCACCAGACTGCTTACACCCGTTGCGGCCAGGACGGCGTAGTTGCCGGCAGTCTTTAGGTTGATGGGCATGGGCCCCAGCGGGCGCTGCATGGTGACTGGGAAGATCTGGTACGAGTTGATTCCGTTTTCGGTGTTGGCCACGATCACACCACGCATCTGGGGCAGGGTCAGATCGATGCCATTCAACTGGAACCCGCTGGCAGCGGCATAGATCGCTGGCGCCCCGGCGCCGTTTAGCCGCAGCGCACGGCCGATTTGGGCGTACGATGCGGTCAACAGGATGGGAGTTGCGGCCACAAAGACTTCTGGAGCCGCAAGAGTCCCAGCGTCCACCGGTCGGAGCGGTCGGTACAGGAATCCCCATCGGTGCCGGAAATGGCCAGTACCGAATCCACGGCCAAGGCGCTGAACAGCCGCCCCACAGCCAGTGCTTCGCTGCTTACAAATGGATTGCCGGTGGGGTCCTCGAGTTGATTTGGAGTGTTGGGTCAGAACGTAGGAGGCGGGAAGGGGAGGGAGGCGGGCTGTTCAGACCCTCCTAGTGGACGCGGCAGGCAAGTTTCAGCGGTGCAGGGCGAAGCAGAAATGACGCACGGATGTGGGGCTTGACCAGCGATTCCGCTGTTGTTACGGTCACCAAGAAGCGAAAAACATGGTGGCCAGTGGGGGACACCTGACCAAAGGCGAAACGCCGAGGAGGCCAGATGGTGCAGACCCGTGGAGTCGAGTCAACAAACGGTGGCGTCCATGCAGCGAAGAACGAAGCGGGCCTGCGAGGTGGGCTTTGGACGCTGCTGCTGATGTTTCTGCTCTACATGTTGAACTACATGGACCGCAACGTCATGGGGGCCGTTGCCGAAGAGATGAAACGAAGCCTGGGACTGAGCGACGGGCAAATCGGGTCGCTCCAGACGATCTTCCTTGTTTGTGTCGCCGGTTTCGCATTGCCTGCGGCCTTTCTGATCGACCGATGGAGCCGGAGAAAGGGGGTCGCCCTGATGGCTCTGGTTTGGAGCATGGCCACGGCTTTGACTGGCGTCGCCGGGGGGTTCGCCATGCTGGTCGTGGCGCGCTCACTAGTAGGTGTCGGTGAGGCGGGCTTTTCCTCTGGAGGAACCGCTATTCTCTCCGCCACATACCCGGAACAGAAAAGGGCCAAAGTCCTCGGATTGTTCAATGCGTCCATCCCTGTGGGTGCCGCTCTGGGTACGGTGCTGGGCGGAGTCTTGGTGCAGAAGACCGGCTCTTGGTCGGCTCCCTTTCTCGTTTTTGCGATCCCAGGAGTTCTTCTTGCCATTGCTACTCTATTCTTGAAGGACTACCGCACAGTACACCGGGATTCCAACGAATCGTTCGCTTCGGCCGTTAAGTCACTCATTCGAATTCCCACCTTGCGTATGACCTATCTGGGATTTGCCATGAATGTCTTCGTCTCCAGTGCTCTTCTGATGTGGCTTCCCCCTTACCTTGCTCGAATGTACCGACTGGACGACGCAGCAGCGGCGCAGAAAGCGGGACTTGTGTTCGTGTTGGCCCTAATTGGGGCTCCCATGGGCGGGTTTATCGCGGACCGCTGGGCCAAGCGAACGCCGAAGGGGCGATTGTATTCCTGTGCGCTCACCTCCATACTTGCGGCGATTACTCTCGCAGCAGCGTTGTTGTTGGGCGAAGGTACTGCCGGATTCGTGATGCTGATCCTGTGGGGAATTCTGACCGTGGCCTACCTCGCTCCCGGGGGGGCCGTTACCCAGGACGTTGTCCACCCCGGATTAAGAGCCACCTCCTGGGGGACTTGTGTCCTATCGATGTACCTCCTGGGAGGAGCCTACTCGCCATTCATCGTTGGGCGAATTTCGGACTCAGTGGGAGACCTTGGCCAGGCCCTTCTGGTAGCTCCGTTGGCTGGGGCTATCGCTGCCGTGTTCTTCTTGTTGGCAGCGCGAACTTATCAAGCGGACCGAGGCAGAGTGGCAACCGTGGTGTTGGAAACTGAGTAGTCGGAGGGCAGCGAGGCGTCGTTTCGACGCAAAACGTCGACGAGAGGGGAACTGGGCACGGGGAAAGAGGGGAACTGGGCACGGGGAATGAACTGGGGGAGGCGGGACGGAAGCGGGACCGAACCGGAAGAAAAGCCAAGCTTCTCTCACCAGGCTCCCCCCGCTCGCCCCGCCCCGGTTTCAGGCCTAAGTCTCTATGGCTTTCGGGGTTAAGCCCCTATGCCTTCAGGACGTAGAACGTGTAGCCATAGAGGTGCTCATATCGCAGGAACAACTCGATCTCGAGGCGGCTTCGCTGGGAGACGGCCAGTGCGTCGGGATTCCCGGCATACTTCCGCTCGAAGGCGTCGAGCTGTTCTTGCAGCGGCACATAGTACCCCTCCCACCAACCTTCCCTGGGCATCGGAAACTGGTGAAGCACGGTGTATCCGGCGTCAGCGATGGCATTGCGCCTCCCCTCCAACGAGGGATCTTCCGAGGAGTCCGGAAAGCAGAACTCTCTTAACTCGGCGGGCAGATCATTGCTGACGCAGGTCAACTCGGAAAGAACCAGATGGCCTCCGGGCTTGATCAGCCGCTTCCACTGTGCCAACCCTTTCGCAAACCCAATAATGAAGATGCAGCCTTCGGCCCACACCAGATCAAACGAGGCGTTGGCAAAAGGCAAGTCACCCATGTCGGCCACCTGGGTGGTGACTCGATGGGCCAGACCGGCT
Source organism: uncultured Myxococcales bacterium (assembly GCA_964442235.1). Lineage (GTDB taxonomy): Bacteria > Myxococcota_A > UBA9042 > CAIXZC01 > CAIXZC01 > CAYTWV01. The sequence goes on from CAYTWV010000075.1 coordinate 9,423, forward strand.
TGCGCCAGGTGGTGGTCCAGGGTCTTCAAAAAGGGTTCGTGCACGTCGGTGGCCAGAATCGAGGCCTGGCAACGTCGGGCCAATTCCAGCGTTTGTTTACCGGGACCGCATCCGATATCCAGGATCTGTTGGTCCGCACGCAAGGGGGGCAAACAACCCAGGGCTTTGGCGGTCATGGTATCCATACCGGGCCCGGGTCGGGGAATGGCTTCAAACAGTTCAAAAAAATAGGTCCAGAACGTCTGTTCGTCGGACATAGCAGAGACTCCTTGTTAGCTTCAGTCATGCACAGAATGGCACACAAAGCCACTCAGGCAGCATAGCCGTTGTTTGATGATCCCCGAAGGGACGTCCACTAAGGGACAGGACAAACTGTCGACTCAGGCACTAAAGGCAAACAAGGTCCGTACGCATCCAATCTCCGCAGCAGGTGGACAAGCCAGGTTTTGGGAACCCGACCCCACGAGAGCCTTCTATATGCCTCGGTTTGGGAATCGTCAAGCACAAGCAAACATGGCGGGCATCTTGGATTGACTTGGGCATGTTGTTGTCAGATAACATGCAATATCAGGATCAAGCGGAGGAGACGGAACATGCGGACCATGAACAGGATTTGTTGCTTCGTGACGTGTCTTTCGATTCTTGGCGCCTCGGTGTTTTCGGGGTGTGCCGGGGTCAGTTTCTATTCGGACAAGGCGGTCAAGAACGCAACGGGCATCCCGATTTACGCCCCGAAGCCCTTTGTTCTGGTCGTCCGAACGGGGAACAAAGACAAACCGATCGAGACGTCTATTGTGTATCTGAGCGACCCCAACAACGTGGTTTATGCGGTGCCCCGGTCCGGCTTCGGCTCCAGCGATTTGTCCATTGCCCTTGCCAACGGCCAGTTGACTGCATTCGGCCAAAAGACCGATACCAAAGTCCCGGAGATTATGGGTGCCGTGGCTGGCATGCTCACCGCCAGGGCGGGGGCGGCGAAGACCGAGGCAGAAGCCCAGCAGATTACCCGGGGCCTGGGTGAGCAAGCGGGTGAAAGCTGGGTAGAGATAGGCACCAAGCTGAAGAAACTGGCAGTGGAGAAGTCCGGAAAGATGAAGTCCGAATTGGCGGGGTTGACCCAGTCCGAACTCCTGGTGGTCGGTGCTGCGCTGCAAACGGCCCAAATTGTGGGAGAGAAACTGTCTAATCCAGCCAACATCGCTTCGGCTCCCGCTGAGGTTGCCAATCTAGGGAAAACCCTTGAGCCGATGGAGACGCTGGCCACAAACGCGACCCCCAAACACGACGCCTCGGTCAAGATGGCCGCCTCCTGGGCCAAAGAGTTGCGAGCGCTTCTGCCTAGCCCGCAATCCACCCCCGTGGCCCCAGCAGCACCCGTCCTTCCCGATTTTGAGCTGTACGAAATTCAGTTCAACGACGGCCAGGTCGTCTTGCGACGGATGATGCCATGACCGCACCCAGGCTGGTGCGGGCCGAGCAGGTCGCTGCCCTTTCCGGCGTGCGGGCTGAACTGGATGAACGGATCGGTCGCAGAAGCGATGTGATTGGTTCCATGGTTGGGCTCAAGTACCGCAAGGACGCACCGACTGGGACCTTGGGAGTGACTTATTTCGTGGAGCGTAAGCGCCCCGACGCCGAACTGCCAAAGGGGGAGCGAATTCCCAAGAGGGTTCGGGTGGGAGGTTTGCTGGTGACCACCGATGTGATGGTGTGGCCCAGGATGCGGGAGCAGTCAACAAGGCGGGGCACGATCCTGTTTGATGAAGTTCACCAGGGCAGTCTCTCGTGTTTTGCTGTTTCAACGTCGGGCGTCTTTGGTGTGTCGTGTGCCCACTGCCTGACGGGGTTGGACAAGAACCCGGTAACGCCCACCCCGGTGTCGGTTTGGAGCGAACCTCCGGGTCGATTTCTTCCCGCAGGCCAATCCGTCTATCTTGTCTATTCCCCTGGTTTCGGGGTCAAGGGCAGTTTCGGTTACCTTGACTGTGGGCTGTTCAACCTGATGGATCCAAAGCTTGCGGCTCGGGCAGCAGCGGGGAAGCCTCTGGCAGTGGTCGAGGACATTCACCAGTTGATGGGGCAGAAATTAAGGGGCGTCAGTGCGCTGAACGCTCCAGGGTTCGCTGCGATGGAACGTGAGGCCCGAGTGGAAGGGGTAGAGGTTCGGGCCCAAGGTGAGAGGTGTGATCTGCATCTGAAGGTGGAGGCTCCGGGCACCTTTGAAGGGGACAGCGGTATGTTATGGCTGACCCAGGATGGTCGTGCGGCGGCCATCCACGCCCGGGGCGAAATCTTGGCGGGCGGGCAGGGAAGCCGTTTCACCACGGCGATGTCGGCCAAACGAGCCCAAGCAGCCCTTTGTGTCGATTTTGTGTTGGGGTAGGTCACGTCACGCGTCTTTTCAAATCCCCCAGACTGACCGGCCAGAATCTACCATGATTGACTAAATCTACCATGGTAGATATCTTCTGAATTCGGGAGGTGACACATGGGCCTGAACATCAAAAACGTGGAAGTCGAGCGACTTGCAGCCGAAGTTGCCACACTAACCGGTGAGAGCAAAACAGAGGCCATTCGAGTCGCCCTTCTGGAGAGGCGCCGGAGGCTGGCTGGTCGGGGAATCGCCAAGACTCGTGAGCAGCGCCTGCGTCGTTTCCTGGAAACCGAAGTGTGGCCAGCCATTCCGGCCGATCAACTTGGCCGACCCCCTACAACGGAAGAAGTGGAGTCGATTCTTGGCTTCGACGACCCGGGACATGGGGGAAAACCATGATTCTGGACAGCTCGATAATCCTTTCCATCCTTTTCAAAGAGCAGGGATACCCGCAGCGTCTGGAGCGTATTCTTGCGGCTGAGTACCTGGGAGTCAGTACTGCCACCTTGCTGGAAACGGGAATCGTGCTGGTGCACCGCTTGGGGCCCCAGGCAGTGGGAACTCTGGAGCGATTTCTGGCCCTGGCCGGTATCACCGAAATCCCCTTCGGGCCAGAGCATTGGCGGGAAGCTCTTGAGTCATTTATTGCGTATGGCAAGGGGCGCAACCCGGCCAAGCTGAACTTTGGTGATTGCATCAGTTACGCAACCGCTCGAGTGGCAGACAAGGAACTGCTGTA
>CAYTWV010000076.1:0-8348 GCA_964442235.1 uncultured Myxococcales bacterium
TTGCTGGACCCACCGAAGGGCAGCGATCTGGTCCAAGAGGCCGTAATTGCCGTCGCCTTCAGAATCGGGATTGGAGGCTAGTTCGGGCAGGGTCAGGAAGCCCAAGGGCCCCAGGCGGTACTGGATGGTCACCACCACCGAGCCCGTTCGTTCCGCTAACATCTTGCCATCGAACAGGGTGACCAGGCCCGCCACCGTCGAAGCGCCACCGGCAATGTTCCCACCGCCATGGAGATACACCAGCACTTGCGCAGGTTCCAAAAACTCGGCGGGAGCCCAGACGTTCAAGTAGAGGCAGTCCTCGTTGCCAACGTACTTGGCCTCCGAGGCCGCCGCACCCTGCTGGAAATCCTTCTGGGGGCAAAAGGAGGCAAACTGAGTGGCCTCGAGGATGTCCGGGTAACAGGCTGGCTGCTTGGGAGCTTTCCACCGCAGGTCTCCCACGGGTGGGGCCGCAAAGGGAATGCCCTTGTACGTAGCGACAGTTCCGGTCACGACGCCTCGTACGGCACCGTGGCGAGTCACCGCCAAACCCAGGCCCGGTGCCACATCCACAGGGCACAGTGGGGGCACATCGGGGTCCACGTCAACGGTCTCGCTGTCGGGGCCAAGCCCGGAATCCGCCAAGCCATCGGTAACAGCGACATCCAAGACCTCTGACGGACCATCGGGGGCCAGCACGGAATCCGAGGCCGTTCCATCGGCCATGTCCTGCGTTCCGATCCCGGCCACTTCCGGCTTCTTTGCAGTGCCGCAGGCGAAGCCGAAGGCAGCGAACAAGAACATTAGGGTGCATGTGTACCTATTCATGAGCTTCCCCTCTTCCTGTCAGACTGTGCGGACCCAAACTCACCCAGGTCAATCCCGGCGCCACAAAGGGAGGTCACGGGTGACGTTTGCCTTGCGCGTCCGGAACGCTCTTCCATCGGGCCCAACGTTACGCCTTGGCCCCTGTTCCGTCCAGGACCAGACCCTCGAATTCGGAGCTTCCGGTTTGCATCGGAGCGCTCTCGGGGCGTGCGCCGTCCCCCGCCCCGTGCCCAAGAGGCCTACCATACCCACCGGCTTGCAACGGGGGCCCATCCACGCTACTCTTTGTGGCAGTTGCTGCCAAAACCATTTTGGAGGTCACCATGCGGCCCCCCGGAACTCGGAATCGTTGGCTCATTGAGGCGTGCTTCGGGATCCTGACCCTGGCCTCGACATGGTCGTGTGGACAAAACAGTACCCCTGGCGGTGACCAGGATGCGGACACCCTTCCATTTCTGGGGGATGTGTTTGCACCAGCCGACGTTTTGGAGGTTGGCGAGACAAAAGAGACCTGGGTCCTTCCGGATTTGCGGGATACAAAATTTGACCTCGATTTGCAAAACACGGACCTGATTGTGCCCGGCGCATTCGGTGCGCCATGCAAGTCAAACGAAGATTGCGACAGCAATTTCTGCGTCCTCTATCTTGGAAACTACATTTGCTCAAAAACATGCCAGGAGGATTGTCCCGAGGGCTGGGCTTGCAAGTTAGGCCCCAGCGGCCCGGACCTGCTGTTTTTCTGTCAACCCATTGTGAGTGAGTTGTGTCGCACGTGCAGCACGGCCGACGACTGTACTGGAGAGGGCGACATGTGCCTTCCCATCGGGGAAGGCGACGGCGCTGGCCTGTACTGTACCTCGGATTGTTCCACCACCGGCCTCTGCCCCGAGGGATACGAGTGCACCGAGGTTCCGCCTTCCTCCCCAGAGGGCGCCACAACCAGACAGTGCCTTCCCAAGAGTGGGAGTTGCGTCTGCTTGGGTGAAGTCGATGGTACAACCCGACCCTGCCAGGTGGAAAACATCGTCGGAAAGTGTCTTGGAACCGAAACCTGCCAAGGGCCGCTGGGATGGGCCGGGTGCACGGCAAGCACCCCGTCGCTGGAATCCTGCGACACCGTGGACAATGACTGCGATGGAACCGTGGACGAAACGTTCGAGATGGCCGACTGGAACGGCGAGCTAAGAAAGATCGGTGACTCCTGCGGAACCGGAATCTGTTCAGGAGGCAAGGTCGTTTGCCAGAATTCAATGCAGGCATTCTGTTCCACAGATATATCAAAGGCCGAAGAAGTATGCAATGATATCGATGATGACTGTGATGGAACCGTCGATGACTTGGTCAAAATCACCTACTACGTGGACTTGGACGAAGATGGCTACGGCTCTGCGGGCCAGACCATTGAAGGCTGCGTCGCCCCGGAAGGGTACTCGTCCAACGACGACGACTGCGATGACAACTCCCAAGAAAAGGCCCCAGGGAATCCCGAGTTCTGCGACCAGATCGACAACAACTGCAATGAAGTCCCCGACGACAACGTGGTCGACTGCCTGGGCTCTGTCTGCTGGGGCGATGGCGATGTCTACTTCGAAGCCAAGACCGACCAGTGCGTGGAAGGCAAGTGTGAACCCGGGGCACCCGAGTCCTGTGGGCTCTTCACCTGTGCGCTTGGGGGCCCCAATGGTACCCAGTGTGCCACATTCTGCCTGGACGACGCCAACTGCGTCCTGTCGGCACACTGCGACAAGACGACCTCCGTGTGTGTTACCGACCTGATGAATGGGGCGCCGTGTCTCGCACCAAACGACTGCAAGTCGGGCGTGTGTGTGGATGGGGTTTGTTGTCTGTCGGCGTGTTCCGGAATCTGCCAGGCCTGCAACTTGCCTGGAAGCGAGGGCGGCTGCGCTCCCATCCCGGTGGGTCAAGACCCGGCCGAAGAGTGCGCCGGGTTCCCCTGTTCCGGCTACTTCGCCGGCTGGAGCGCACTGCAGTGTTTTGCATCCCAGGATGTTCCGGCCCAAACCGCTTCATGCAACGGGGCTTCCGGATGCCAGGCAGCGGGCGAATTGTGCCCCGGCCAGCCCATGGGGGCAGCGGTCCTAACGTGCGAACCGACATGCCAAGCCCCCAATCTGGCCTCATGTATGGGAACCACGGCCGGTTCATGCACCAACCTCGACATCGGGGTATTGACCTGCGGAACTGGGGAGTGTTACCGGCAAGTGTCCGGCTGCGTTAATGGTCTCCCCAACGTGTGTCAACCGGGGCAACCCGTGCCTGAAACCTGCGACAACAGGGATGAAGACTGTGACGGCCAGCAGGACAACGCCATCCCCGGCCTGGATGAAGAGGCCCCGAACAGTTGCGATTCGGCCAAGTTCGTCAACGATGTCACCGAAGGCCAAAGTGAGAGTCTCATCGCCGTCGGCACCATCTACCCGGCCGGTGACGTCGATTACTGGCGCTTTAAGGCCTTCGAGTCCAGGGACCACATCCTTCACTCCCACGGCTTCAAGACAACCTTCCGGCTGGAACTCCCCCAGGGAGCCGATTGCGCCGATTACGACATCTACGTGTACGGCGAGGGCACCTGCGACTTCCTTGCCTCCAGCAGCCAATCGTCATGCACCCAAGAGATCGCCACCTACTCCTGGGGCGGCAGTGTCTTCTGGGACGACAAAGGCTTCAAAGTGAAGATCGAACCAAAGAATGGTGCGCAGTGGGAGTGCAAACCCTATAAGCTCTATGCAAGAATGGTCGAAAACTGAGAGCGTTGAACAGTCCTTTCGCCGACGTTCAAGCCTGGCCGGGGACTGCGCTGGCCCCAAGTTCAGGCCAGCGCCTTAACTAAGGCCTCTCTACAGCAACTCCTCGGCGTGTTTCTGCACCTTCAGAATGGCTTGCACAAAGCGATCGATGTCCTTCCGACTGCCGGAGATGTAGGGGTAATGAACCCAAACGGCTTCCTCGTACGCTGCCTTGCGGGCTACGGGGGTGGAGACGCTGCTGGCCACGATGCCCTGCGGATATCGCTCCTTGAGCAGCGGATAGCGCTCCAGGCTGGGGCTGAAGATGTCGCGCTCCTGCAACGGCTCATAGAAGTGGCCGTGGAAGGCATATCCCTCGCAGGCCATGGCCTCAAGGAACCGGTCCCGGTGCACGCCCTTAAATCCTTTGGGATCATACTTGAACACATACTGGTAGTGAGCCGGTCGGGTCACTCTCGGGTCTCGGCGAATCAGCGAGATCCCCTCCACTTGGGCCAGCAACGACTCAAGATACGACGCCCCCTGGGCACGCTGCTCGGTTACCTGATCCAATCGGGCCAACTGTGCCAGCAACACGCCGGCCTGGAACTCGGTGATACGGTAGTTGTGGCCGAAGACGAAGCCATCAAAGGCATCATACCCGGGCTCCTTGCGCCCGCAGTTCACGTAGGACTGCAACAGCATCTCGAATTCTTTGCTGTTGGTCGTCACGGCGCCACCCTCTCCCGCCGTCATCAGCTTGGAGGACTGAAAGCTGAACGAGCCGAAGTCGCCATGTGAGCCGACGCCCTTGCCTTCCCACTTGGCCCCGTGAGCATGCGCACAATCCTCGATCAGAATCAGGTTGTGCCGCCGGCAAATGGCCTTGAGCCGGTCCAAGTCTGCCACCGACGAGGCCAGGTGAACCGCAATGACCGCTTTGGTCTTGGGACCGATGGCAGCCTCGACCTGATCACAATCGATGGTGAAGTCTTCCGGGGTGACGTCCACCAGCACGGGAACTGCGTTGATGTGCACCGCACATGCCGCCGTGGCCAGCCATGTGTAGGTGGGGGCAATGACTTCGTCGCCGGCCTTAACTCCGCCTGCCTTCAACGCCAGTTCCAGCGTCACCGACCCGTTGGCCATGCAGACGCCGTATTCTGCGTCGTGCGCCTTCGCAAACTTGTCGCCGAACAACGCTGCCTTGGTGTTGGGAGAAGGATAACCACCCCAATTCCGGCTGCGCAGCACGGCCATCAGTTCCGCTGCTTCCGACTTGTCATACTGGGGCCAAAGAGGCCGCTTCGAATTGACAGGTTTGCCACCATGAATTGCCAGCTTCGACATGTGAACTCCCCTTCTCGTGTGCAAAACTCCGGTCCCACATCTGGAGTGATGCCGGCCCCAAACGCCGAGCATCGCCCCTCCTCTCATTGGTGACAGAGACTGCCACAAATTTCCGGCACGGTCAAACGGGTTTGGCAGTCCCTGGGGTTCCCTAGAAGGTGGTCAATGCCTCCAGCAACGGGGGGATTGGCTCCAAAACGACCTGGTCATAACGTTTCAGCGCCTCCAGAAGGCCCTCGAACGAGTCCAGGTCCGGGTCGGGAGGAGCGAACTCGCCGTCCAGCACACTCCGCAACCCCCAACTGGTCCCGAATCCGAACAGTTCCTGTGCTGCGCGGTTTTCCACCCTCTTGTAGGTCCATAATGACCACGACCACCCCTTCCCCTCAAACAAGGTTACCAGCGCCTTGGAGGCCTCATAGGCCCAGTCGCTATTCTGAATGGTCGAGAAACTCCCGATGTAGTATGGAACGTTCTGCTTCTTCTGAGCTGCTGAAAAAGATGCTTCATAAATCTTTATGGCAAACTCATAGCCCTGGAGACTTGATGCGTTCCATTCGAACAGGTGGGTCGAGTAGACCACGTTCGTCCACCCGAACGTGGCTGGGTCAGGCAGCCCTTCCATGCCCATGAATCCGTCGTGGATGATGCACAAATGGTCGTCTCCACGGGCACGAACGGCCTTCACCAGCCGGTCATACATAGCGTCCCGGGTCGCCTCGTCGGTGGCTCCGTAAGGTTCGGCCAGCAAACTATACGCTGCAACGGCATTGATATTCTTATACCGATCTGAAAGCACTTCCCACATTTCTATGGTAAGGTCCTGCATCTTAGGATTATTGTACAGCCCCGCCTCGGCACCGTACGTGTTTTGACCACCTGGGGCCTCCTGGATGTCCAGCACCGCCCAAACCCCGTGTTTCTCGCACCAGGCAAACAACTCGTCCAGCCGGGTCAAAGCCGTCTCATTCCAAACCAGGCTGTCGGGGGCATCAGAGTCTTCGCCCGTCATCAGACTGCGATAGCCAATGGGCACTCGGACCACGTTGAACCCCTGCTGCGCCAGCCAGGCGATGTCGGCCTCGGTGACCCAGGCCCGCCGGAAAGCGTCCAGCAACTCGTCCCGCTTGTCGGGGCCAAAACGGGTAGCCAGCGTCAGGCGCAGCTTCCGGTCGGAATCGTCGCACTGAACGGGCATCTCTCCCAGTTCTGCCAGAAACGATTGCGCCTGCTCCGCTCCCAGTACCTTCTCCAACTCCAGGGCAAACGCTGCCAGCCACTCCGGGCCGTCTCCGGGGCACACTGTTACCACTGCCGGGTCTTCGCCGTACCTGTAACTCGTCGCAGCGGCCGCCAGCTTGACCTGCTCCACAAGCCCCTTCTTCTGGGCCAGTTGAAGGGCGCGCCCCGAGGTCGTAAAGCCCACTTGCGAAATCCATGTTTCGTGGAACATCCATGCCCCAAGATTCACGCCTCGAAGGCGAACCTCGGCGCCATCCTCGTCCACGATTCGGGTCCCCACCGCCCTCAACCTCGAGATCCCCTGGGCCGTGCCACTGTCCCAGTCCCGCCCGTCGTCAATAGAGTCTGCTCCCTCCGTCCCCAAATCACCCTCCGTCCCCGAGTCACCTAGAACGTCTTTCTCTTGTCCGGACGATCCTCCACACGCTTCGCCCAGTCCCCCCAACAAGAGAACCAGCAGCGCCAATACTCCTCTCGACCTGTTCGTCGGAAACTCCCCCATGACACTCCTCCGCGATGGCGACTTGTATTGTGGCAGGAACTGTCACTTGCCACAAGTTGATCGTCTTTGGGGGAAAAGCGGGTGGGCAACGAAGGGGCAGCGCCTCACGGGCGGGAATGGGCCACTCTACGGCGCAATAGGTGCGAAACGTTGACCTGAGAATCGGGGCGAGGATGCCAACCGAGGTCCAACCCCCAAAACACGCAGTGCGAACGATGCTGGCTAAGGTACATCAAATCGCCCTTGCGCCCATTTGTGGACACGCGCCGCCGTGGCGTCGTCGATGGCATAGGGCAGGACGACCACGGCTCCGAGGGTGCCGGCGAAGCGCATATTGGGCCCGTAGTAGCCGTTTCCGTCCATACACCCGCCGATGCGACTCCAAGAGCGCATATTGCCATAGGCAGAGGGTCCCGACACCGGAACGGGAACACCGTCTATCCAGACAGTGACCGTGCCGTCCTTGCCGTGTGACATCCCCACAAGATGCACGGCTCCGGCACCCTCCTGCAGTTCTTGTCCCGCTTCGATGCGCTCCCAGAGGGGTTCCCCCGCTTCGCCCAGGTACTGGGTCCGATTGACCATCAAGACCGAGCCGTTGCTCAGCCCAATAGAACTGTTGGGGTAACCGGTCTCATCCAGCCCCCCCAGCACGGTACCAACGGGGGCGTAGGTCTCGTCCCAGCCCCACGGAAGGGGCAAATAGGGAGTCCGGGCCACCCAGAACACCGAGCGCCCCTCTGTTTGGGAATCGATTCCATCCAGGGCAAACATGGCCCGTGAGCCATCGAAATGAAGCCCCGGTATACCTTTCCAAAAGGCGTCGGCAACCAGCAACGGCCTCGACTCCTCACTTGGGGCCTTAACAACCAGTGCCTCGACGCCTCGATCGGTCCAGCTTTGTGTGGCGGCTCCTCTGACGGGCACAAGGCGCCATGCCGATTTATCCAGGCCGGCCCCAAACCCAAAAGAGTAGTTGCCTCCGGCGTACAGCAGGTAGTCGTCGTGGACGGCCACTCCCTGGGCATGGGAGCCGGGAACCGGGGAATCTGCGGGTAGAACGTCCCAAGTTTCGCCATCTGAGGAGAACCACACTTCGTTGGCGTTGCCTGCGGGCCAGCCATTGCCCGGGTCTCCCTGGGTGTATCCGAACAGAATCCAGAGTTTCCCATCCCAGACCACCACGTTGGGCCACCCCTTTCCCTTCCAAGGCGGCTCGGTGTGGCGTGTCCAGATTACCCCGTCGGCCGTGCTCCATACCTCATTGGAAAGCAAGTGGCCGGCCACCTCCCGGTATCGCCCACAGCCTACCAGCCACATCCGACCTTGAAACTCCACAACACCGTCGTTCATTCCGCAGCCCGCCCAGCGGGTCTCACTTCCTGGACTGTCTTCTGCCACCTGCGACCAGTGCACCCCGTCTTCGCTGCGCCACAAGTCGTTGTAGTAGTGGAACTCCTCCTCGGGTCCAAGCAGCGATTGCCCGCCCCCCGTCCACAGGGCACCGCCGAAAACCCCCGATATCTGCAGCGCCCGAGGCTGCCAAGGAGGCAGCCCCGGGGCCAGAACTTCGGTCCAATGGACGCCATCGTTGCTGGTGACCACGTCGTGGTTGTAGAACCCCTGATGGCTGTCCCCACCGATCATCCATAAGGCATCATTCCACAGCATCATGTAGTGAACGCGACGACGCTGGA
>CAYTWV010000076.1:8358-12514 GCA_964442235.1 uncultured Myxococcales bacterium
CGGCTCCATCGGCACTGGACCAAACCTCCGTGGTGGTGTTCTCGGGTGGGTAGGTCCCCTCCGGGATACTCGAGAACCCCGCTGGGTCCTGGTAACCATTCCAACCGGCAACCATCCAGAAACGATTCGTGGCTGGCAACCAGGAAAGCGTGTTACCATCCCGAACACGCCAATCCGGCGAGATTTCCGGCGTGAGCCTTTGCCATTCGTAGCGGGTTGCCTGCTCCTCGACCTGGGTTCCCGAACCGGCGTCGAACAGCCGCGCTCCGGTCAGACCGGCCGGACTCCACGATTCATAGGCAGCGGACAGGACAAACGAACCCGCACCCGTCGAAACCTCTACGTCCCAAACGCCCACAGGAAGTGCGGGTGCACGGCAACTCAGGCTCCCGCTACCCGTCCATGCTGCCTCTGTGCACTGGGCGCCGCCGATAACCACACTGGCACCCGTCAGATGGTCGCCTGATAACGTGACGGTAACTCCCCCCAGCGGGTCGCCAAGCGAGGGTTCTATTGAATACAGGTTGGGTGGGGCAACACTCAAGTCGTCCTCCACCTCCAATTTGTCCTTCATCTGGGTGTCCGGTCGGGAATCCCCATCGGTGCCCACCTCAACAAGTTCCGTGACGTCCACCGGCCCAAGGGTGTCCACCCTTCCCACCGTGTCGGTCCTGTCTTGGAGGTCGGCTCCGGCTCGGCCATCGGCATCCAACGCCTGCACGCCCACCCCACCCGAACTGCATGAGGCAACCAGTGCCAGGCCAGAACCCAGCAGCCAAAGCGCCCAGAACCGACCAGAGCGAACTCTGTGTCCCAGTGAGACAACGGCTGGTTCCATGCCCCCAGCACCCAATCCCGTTTGAACCCTGTTCGCAATGGTGTGGCTCTTAAGCAAAGACATGGTTAGACCTCCGTTTGCAGCCATACCACAACCAGCAGTAAAACAGGCTCTGGTCCGGGTCAGCTCACGGAACCGTGGGACCGGCACCCCCGCAGAACTCCCGGTTTACTTCGGTCAGAATCTGCTGCACGGCCAAAAGCTGCTCTTCGGTCATCAGCCCTGGAATGACTACACCAACGGTGCGCAGGAACCAAGAGTCCAGCCTGGGAAGTGTACCACGACCATAAGTCGTGCCACTGGATTCTTTATTATGCACACAATTCCAGGGGCACCCCGAAGAGCTGATGGGTTGTTTGCCATCAAGTTGCTTTATGTTATAGTAGACATGGACTTCATAATCATGCACGTAGAAAGCCAACAGGCCACGGTCTCTCAACTCTGCGGCCACCGACCTGCCGCTGGCCATCAGTTGTGCCTCAGTGCTTCCTTCGGCGTCCAGATGGATAAGCAGGAACCCACCGCTGTGTCCGCCGGTCTCGTCGGCGTGAGCCCGAACCGACCATTTCGGCAGGCTTCTTGCGTGAGCTTCAAGCCTGGCGTGGGCCCAGCGCATGCTGCGCAGGATATCGTCCAGCTTTCGAAGCTGTACTCGGCCCAGAGCCCCCTGCAACTCGGTGAAGCGACGCCCCTGGCCCCATAGCAGCAGTTGATCTGCCAGCTCTTCCACGTTGCCGGTCCCCTTGGAGTCACGCAGGAAGCCGACGTCGTGGATGGCCCGGATTCGGTCATGCAGGGCTGGGTCTCGGGTTGCCAGGATGCCGCCCTCGCCCGAGGTAATATTCTTGTTCAGTTGAAGACTGTATATGGCGACGTCTCCGAACACACCCACCCGGTGGGTTCCCGGCTCTCCGAGGGGTTCTTGGGAGCCTGGAATTCCGGCACATTGCCCCCCAATGGCCTGGGCGCAGTCCTCAAGCACCTTCAGGCAGCGGGCGCCGCGCTGACGCCGCTCCCGGTTCACCATTCGAACAGCTTCCATAACGGGTCCCATGGAAGCCGGTTCGCCGGCCATGTGCACGACAATCACGACGGCGGTGCGGTCGCTGACCTGCTTCAGCAGGGCCTGGGCAGAAATGTTCATCGTGTCGTCGCAATCAACCAGAACCGGAATGGCCCGGTTTCTCACAACTGACGAAAGGGTCGAGATCCACATGAATCCCGGAACCAGAACCTCGTCGCCGCAACCCACTCCAAGCGCATCCAGCGCAACTTCCAAGGCGCCCGTGCCGCTGTTCACCGCAGTCACCAGGAAGGGCGTCGCCATCGGCCACTCTTGGCCTGGGCTCGAGGCCAGATATCTGGCAAACTCCAACTCGAAGTTCTTGGCCTCGAAGCCACATTTGGGCCCGTAGTACCGAAAGGGAGACTGGTTGCGCAGGACTCGCGTAACCGCCTCCAACTCCTCCTCCCCGTACCGAATTCCGCCGGGAAACTCTCTCTCCAGGATCACTCTTGTTTTTTCTGCCATTTGAAGCCCCGCCCAGGGTCGCCACGTGAGGGTCAGGTTGCCCGACCATGCCCAGCCACCTTGCAGAATGCGGCAGTCGCTGTCAATACCTTGCGTGGGCAAAGCCTCCGTCCCTCGTGCCCTCCGTCCCTCGTGCCCTCCGTCCCTCGTGCCCTTCCCCGTCGCTCGTGCCCTTCCCCAGAGGCAAACGAAGCGCAATGGAGTGCATCCATCGGAGTCGAGCCAACGGAACCAACGCAAAACAGCGTAGTTCTCGGACGAACAGGAATCCTCTCGACTGCGGAGCAGTAAAGCATTACCATGCGCTATCGGTTACCTGAAAATTTGGGCGGGGATGCGAATCGGTTTCCATCCTCGAAACATGGCGTGAACTTCGGTCGTACCCCCGGACGTGCGAAGCTCCCGAACTGTAAAAGGTGCAGCCATGACTCGCAAGAACTCCAAAGAGCGACCTGGGGATCCGGGGGAGCACCAGGATTCTCCCGTTGCCATCGTGGGGATTGGCGCCTCCGCCGGAGGACTGGAAGCTATCCAGTCCTTCTTTCAGGCGATGCCTGCCGATACCGGTATGGCCTTTGTGGTCGTGCAGCATCTCTCTCCGGACTACAAGAGTCTGATGGTAGAATTGCTCTCCCGAAAGACTCAAATGCCGGTCCTGCGGGCGGATGATGGGCTCCAGGTGCTGGCGAATCATGTCTACCTGATTCCACCGAAAAAGAACCTCTCCATCTTCCACGGCAAGTTGGTTCTTCAGGACCAGATCCGCATCGGCATCAACCTGCCAGTGGACATCTTCTTGCGCTCCCTGGCCGAGGACCAGGCCGAGCGTTCCGTCGCCGTCATCCTGTCCGGCACGGGAAGTGATGGCACTCGAGGGTCACGGTCCATCAAGGAGTCTGGCGGTCTGGTCATGGTTCAGGATGAGAAGTCTGCAAAATTCGACGGAATGCCCAAGGCTGTGCAATCCACGGGATTGGCCGATTTTGTGCTGCCTCCCGAGGAGATGCCTGCGCAGTTGCTTGCCTGCATCCGCCACCCTTACATTGCAAGGAAGGACAGGTCGGCCAAGGGATTGTCCGAAGAGACCGGAATTACTCGACTGTTTTCATTAATCCGAGCCCGCACTAAAGTCGATTTTACCTATTATAAACCAAGCACCGTTATGCGAAGAATCGAGAGGCGAATCGCCATCTCACAAACAGCAGACCTGAACGAATACGTACAATACCTGGAAAACACGCCTTCAGAGGTATCGGTACTATACCGAGAACTACTTATCGGGGTCACTTGTTTCTTTCGGGATCCCAGCATCATGAGTCAGGTGCAGGAGTTGGTTCTTCCGGACCTATTGCGGAGCACTCCGGGCAGGGAAGTGCGCTTCTGGGTAGCGGGGTGTTCTACCGGTGAGGAAGCTTACACGCTGGCCATGATGACACGGGAGGTCATGGACACCTTAGGGATCTCTAGGAACGTCAAGATCTTTGCCACGGACATCGACAAAGATGCGGTGGCCAAAGCTGGGGCAGGCATCTATCCCGAGAGCATCGCCGCGGATCTGAGCCCTGCTCTTTTGACCAAGTATTTCTACCGCAACGGTGACAGTTACCAGGTATCCAGAACTCTTCGGGAGATGGTGGTTTTTGCGCAGCATAACCTTGCGAAGGATCCGCCGTTCACCAGAATAGATTTAATTAGTTGCAGAAATCTTCTCATATACTTCCAAGGCAATTTGCAGCAACATGTTGTATCCATGTTCGGATATTCTCTCAACCCTGGCGGCTACCTGG
>CAYTWV010000077.1:0-9806 GCA_964442235.1 uncultured Myxococcales bacterium
TATCGACAACTTGCGGTAAGTGATTGGCGGTGTTTTTCAAGAAACGCGGGGCCGATTCCTTTCACGCGATCCAGCTCCTGAATAGAGCAAAACGGGCCATTAGCCTCCCGATTCGAAACGATGGCCTGGGCCACGCTGGGCCCTACTCCGGGCAGAGCCTCCAGGTCATGCGCCGAAGCGCGATTCACGTCCATCGGAACATCCAGGGCCAGTGCTACGGAACCGGAAAGAACTCCCTCTTCAACGCTGACCAGTTGCCCCTGGGCAGACAGCGTCACGCGGCAAGGAGGCTGCCCCTCCAAAAAGAAGCCGTCGGGCTAAGAGACGTTTTCGGGCCAACCAGAGGGCAACTCCAGACGCCGGCCCACCTCAATCCACTCTTCGAGGGAACAGGCCACATAGCTTCCAGGCCCCTGCCCCTGAATTCGGATCTCCACGGGCCGGGAGCATGCCGAATCCAGTCTGGGCGGCGAAGCCGGCCTGGCGTTGAACCACCACCACAAACCAATAACAAGTAGGCTGAGCATAAAGGCGGGAATCAGTTCGGGCGCCAACCGCCTGAACAGGGAGCGAAGGCTCATTACTCCAGGGTCTCCTGGCAAAGCCCGAATCGGGCGCACAACAGGTCCACGGCTCGCTGAGTGGCAGAGTCCTCGATCACGCAGGAAATCGCATCCGACGTCGTGTTGATCGCCAGGATGTTGATGCTCTTCTCGGCCAGGGTAGAGAAGAAGTCCACCGCTACACCGATCTTGTCTTCCATGTCGTGGCCCGAGATGGTGATACGGGCGATGTGTGCGTCCTTCATGATGCCCTCGGCGCCCAACTTCTCGGCGACGGTTCGGGCAAGGTCATGCGCCTGGTCTCCATTCTCCCGTCGAACGGTGAAGGTGATGCTGCCGAGCCCGCATCAGGCGCGTTCTGCACAATCATCGTCAATGCAATGTGATTCTCGGCCAGGGCCTTGAACACGGCCGCAGCAATTCCGGGCACATCCGGGACGCCGATGAGCGTGAGCATGGTTTCCGTTCGAGCAACTCGAAGTCTTTTCAGCTTGGATGGGTCGGTCATCGATGCCTCCGTGGGATTCACACTAGGTGAAAGGTCCCCTTCCGTCAAACGCAATTTCCCTTCCATTGCGCTAAACCCCTACGTACAATGGACCGTCCATTTTCTGTGACGGGGGACTTCATGATGAATCGCTTCTGGGCCGTTTGGGGCTTCGCCGTGCTCGCTATTGCCGCTGGTTGCTCGGATGCCGGTAAGACCGTGGATCTGACCGAGGCCATCGTCGACACGGTTTTAGACAAGGCAGTGGTCAACGAAGGGGAATCGGTTCAAGTCTCGTGTGTCGTCACCTTGCCCGATGGTTCGGTGGCCGAGGCCGACACGATCTTCACCGTGGAGCCTGCCGATGGTGCGGCACTGGATGGTCAGGCCATCACGTTCTCCACGCTGGGAAGCTACTCCGTCATTTGCGCCCTGGAAGATGGGTCTCGGGTGGATGAATCCCCCGCCAAAGTGAAGGTCACGCGAAACAACGTGGCTACCATCGAGACAGAACTGGATCGGCCCGAGGCCACAGCCGGCGACGAAGTCAACGTCACCTGCACCGTGACCGACCCGGCCGGCAAAGAAGTGGACGTTGCGACTCACGTCGTTTCGGTCCCCGAAGAAGGACTGGCCATCGACGGCCTGGTGATTCAGACCTCGCTCAAGGGTGAGTACAGCATTGCCTGTGCAACCGACGACCCGCCCATGCAGGACGAGTCGCCTGCGGTGTTGAAGGTCAGCCCCGGCAAACCGACCAAAGTGATTGCCGAGATTGAAAAGGAAGAAATCGAAGCTGGAGACACGATCGAGGTCCTTTGCACCGTCCAGGACGATTTCGGCAACGTGCTTGAAGAAGAAGCGACCGTCGACCCCCAGGAAGGCCTGGTCGTCAGCGGCAATTCGGTGAAACCCAAGCAGGCCGGCGAATATGACATCACCTGCTCGCCCACCAACGACAAACTTCCTGAACTCGAGCAAGTCTCCGACCACATCGTGGTCGTTGCTGCCGAGCCCGTCAAACTGACCATCAAGGCCAGTCCCAAAAAGGACGCCTACAAAGTTAAAGACAAGGTTACCATCACCGGCGTGCCGATGGACGAATACGACAATCCCATCGAAGGCCTTGAAGTCATCCTCGAGATCCCCGAGAAACTGAAGGTCAGCGGCGCCAAACACGAATTCACCGAAGAAGGAATCTTCGTGGTCACGGGGCACATCGCCGCTCCTTACGAAGATGTGACCGGCGAACTGACCCTCATTTGCGACGAAACGGGACCCGTCATCGTGGTGACGACTCCCGAACGTGGCGCAACTCTTAACGGAGACCCCGTGGTGCCCGTCTCCGGCACTGTGATTGATGGCGTCAGCAAAGACGTCACCTTGAAGATCAACGACAAGACCGTTCCTGTGGCCACCGACGGCACTTTCAATCACGTCGTCAACGCTCAGCACGGCATGAACATGCTGGTCTTCCAGGCCTTCGATGAGTTCGGCAACGACTCCAAGAAGGTCCAGTCCTTCTATTACTCCACGGGCTGGCTGGATTACGAAGAAACGGAAATCGCCGATGTCCTGATGGAGCAGGCGCTGCTGATCTTCCTGGGCCAGAATTTCATGGACGACGGCGACCATGACCCGGCCAAATTGGACGACCTGGCGACTCTGGTGGAAGTGCTTGTGGGTGGCCTGGATCTGCAGCAACTGTTCGGCGGCGGCCCGCTAGTCGATGTGCCCATCAACGACATCGTGAACTACGACCTGGGGGCTGCTGGATTCAACTTCAATCTTAATGGCGACCTTCTTCTTAAGGTCTTCATCGAAGAGGTCTCCTTCGCAACCCCGGGCGTCAGCATTCTCATCCGCGACGGCGGGATCGACCTGCTCTTCTCGTTCATTGGCGGCGGCGAAGACCCCGGCGTCTTCCTGCAACTCTATCTGCAGTTGGAGTTCGACCTGACTGTCACAACGACCTTTGGCGGCTCCGAACTCTTCTCCGCTGGCATCAATCCGTCGTTGTTCACTCAGATTACGTTCTGGGTCGACGAGATCATCGTGGGCGCCAGTCTGGACGTGAACAAGGAAGTCGGCCAGGACATGACCTTCGATATCGCCGACTTGAATGTCGAACTCAATGGCATTCATCTGGAACCCATCTCCGACCTCTCCATCGAACTGGGCATGGTCCAGTTCAACGGGACCGATATTTATGCGTTGCCGTCCATCCAATTGGGCCAACTCATCTCGGGCATCAACGACTTGCTGGCTCAGTACGTCATTGACCCCGTTTTGAACTTCCTCATTCCGCTGGTGCTGGACCTTATCGAACCTCTGGTTGAATCTCAGGTGGGCCCCATGCTTGCCGACTTGATCAACCAGTTCGTGTTGGAGATCCCCATCCCGATTCCCGCTCTTCCCGGCCAGACCCAACCCATCAACATCACGCTGAAAACAGGCCTCTCCAAGGTGAAGTTCACGACGCTGGGCGCTGAGCTGGGTTTGCAGGCTGGCTTCTGGGCCGCCAAGGGCATCGACCGCACCATCCTGGGCAGCATTCTTCGCCAGAACTGCCTCAATGGCGGTCCGGTTGTGCCCCCGCAGTTCGATTCGGCCGAGAAGTTCCAGTTGGCAGCCTCGCTTGACATGGTCAACGCTCTGCTCTTCTCCATTTACTGGCCTGGTGGCCTCAGTCTGAATCTGGACGAAAGCGTCTTGGGTGGCGTGGACCTGGGCCAGTTCCAAATCAAAGACCTGACGCTGCAGACTTACTTCTTCCTGCCGCCCATCCTGGACGACTGCCCCGCCAAAGAGATGGTGCAGTTGCAGATTGGTGACCTTTTCCTGACCCCGTCCTTCACGGTGGGCATCAGCCCGCTGACCCTGAAGATGTACATCTCCTTGGCGGGTGAAGCGGTCATCACGGGCAACGGAAACGAAATCGGGCTCAAGATCCTCGGTATCAATCCCATCGACACCGAAATCGCCGAGGTCATTGGTAACCCCAATGCCTTCCTGGGCATGAACATCGTGGATC
The DNA here is from genome assembly GCA_964442235.1 of uncultured Myxococcales bacterium. Lineage (GTDB taxonomy): Bacteria > Myxococcota_A > UBA9042 > CAIXZC01 > CAIXZC01 > CAYTWV01. The sequence goes on from CAYTWV010000077.1 coordinate 4,085, forward strand.
TGGTCCAGAACCTGCTGATCCCCATGATTGTGGATCAGGTCTCCAATCTGGCCCTGGGTTCGTTCCCCATCCCTGAAATTGACCTGTCCAGCCTGCTGCCCGGGATTCCCGCCGGCACCGTGCTGAAACTGGGCAACCTGGAAATCAAGATGAGCCACGGCTACATGGTCGTGGGTGGCGAACTGCAGTAGCTCCCCCCCTCTGCTCCCCACTTGAGGCCTATCCCCTCATTTTCCTGCACCAGTCCTTGACTTCGGCCCCACTTGGGCGATAACCAACTACTAGTCGAGCCCCGTTTCTTGGAGGATCCCATGTGGTGTCGCCTGCTGATGGTCTCTGCGCTTGTTCTGACGTTCGTCTCACCGGCCGCTGCCGTGGACAAGACCTACAAATATGACCAGTTTAAGGAGGACGTCGAAGAGGCCGCAGCACAAGTCGGGGCCGCGGCCGTGGCCGTGCAGTCGGGCTACTCCGCCGGCGAAGCCTTCGGAATCCTGGTCACACCCGCTCCCGAAGAGTATCCCGTGAAGATCAAAGGGCTGGATATCCTGCTGGCGGCCCCTCCCGGAATGGCCAACGGCTCGGCCAAGGCCGACATCGAGGTCTGGCTTCACGATGGCGTAGCGGCGGACCCCGGCAAGGCCGACCCCGACTTCACCATCTCAACGGATGAATTCTATAACTCCTGGACCGGCGGTTTTGGTGTGCCCCTGGAAGGCAACAAGGCCTTTCGCATCGACTTTGATTGGATGGACGCCAACGCCCATCCTCCCATCGTGACCCAGGGGAACTTCCGCGTGGTCGTTCGGTTCAAGGACGTTCCTCAGGATCTCTCCTCGGAATGGGGCACCTTCCAGTGTGGCAAAATGCCCGAATTGGGTATGTGCGGCTGTCAGGAGGTTGGGACCATTCACGATACGGCTTCGACTCCGGCGGTGAATGTGGTCCACCTGATCTCCCCGCTGGGAACGTGTTCAGGGGGCAAAGCCTGGCACTTCGCCAATGAATTGGGAATCACCGGCGATTTTGTCATGCGCGTAAGGGCCGACGTGGCTTCCAGCGGATGTGTTCCGGATTGTGTCAACAAAGAATGCGGCTCCAACTTGTGCGGCGGCAACTGTGGTACTTGCGGTGCTGGCGAGACCTGCTCCGTGGGCAAGTGTGTGACCGCCTGCGAACCCGACTGTCTGGGCAAAGAGTGTGGCGATGACGGCTGTGGAGACGTGTGCGGCACATGCCCCAATGCGGCTCCGATTTGTGATGCGGGCGTTTGCAAAGAAGACTGCACTCCGGCCTGTGATGGCAAAGAATGCGGCGACGACGGCTGCGGCGGCGAATGCGGAACCTGCCCAGGGGCAGCGCCAGTGTGTGATGCCGGTGTGTGCAAGAAGGCCTGTGTCCCTGCCTGCGATGGCAAAGAGTGCGGCGACGACGGGTGTGGCGGCGAGTGCGGCACTTGCCCCCAAGCCGTCCCCATCTGCGAGGCCGGCATCTGCGTCGAGCAGGCGACTTGCCAACCCCAATGCACTGGACTGCAATGCGGGGATGACGGCTGCGGAAGCCAGTGTGGCACCTGCGAGGCCGGGAAGACCTGTCAGGAGGGACTTTGTGTTGTGGGTACCGTGGCTGGCGAAGTCACGGTGACCGCCATATCTCCGGATTGGAGCTATAACGATGTGGAGAAGCCCGTTTCCATCTCGGGAACCGGCTTCCTGGCCGGGGCCTCGGTAAAACTGGGTGCCACAAACCTGAGTCAGGTTGTAGTCGTCTCGGCAGGCCTCATTGAAGCCGTTGTGCCCGCTGGATTGGAGCCCGGCCCCTACATGCTGGTCGTGATCAATTCCGACGGAACCACGGGGTCCCTTCCGGAAGCCTTCGAGGTCCGGGACGTCCCCTCGGGTGATGCTTCGGGCGGATGCGCCATGGCACCCCAAGCGTCCCTTGGGGTCGTTCTTTTGGCGGCCCTGATGCTGGCGGCTTTGATGTGGGCTCGCAGGTTCAAAAAATGAGACTTTCGTTCCGGTCCAGCCACCTCTGGGGCGGGCTTCGGCTTGCTATGGGGCAAGTGGCAGCGGCAGGTTTGCTGCTGCTGGCCGCCGGCAGCAGCGCTCGGGCCTACGAACTTCTGCTGGAGCACCGCTGGGAACAGATGCCCGTACCCATCTGGGTGAATCCCATCGGGGCGCCGGATATGGGCCCCGGTGCATCGCCCGAAGAGGTGGTCCTGGACGCCATCGCCCAATGGGAAGGTGTGGGTACCGCTGCGGTCTCCTTCGAATTCATGGGAACCACCACCGCTGGCTGGGGGGCCGACGGCATCAACGTGGTGGTCTGGGTTTCCGACACGTGGAAATGGCAGGAGGCCGCCGCCGGAGCCACCTGGTGGTTCCCGCCCGTGGAGGGCAAACCCCGTGAGGTGGACCTGGAACTAAACGCCGTCAAGTACCAGTGGGTGCCCGGTGGGGGAAGTGCACTGCAATCCGATGTGGTCGACCCTGTGTCCGTGGTCACGCATGAATTGGGCCATTGGCTGGCGATGTCACACTCTTCGGACCCCTTTGCGACCATGTACTTCGCCCTGCTTCCCAACGGGTTGCAGGCCACGTTGTCGGCCGATGACAAGGCGGGAATCAGCACCCTCTATCCAAGTGGCGTTGCGGCAGATTGCCAGTCTGACGCCGACTGCCCCGTGGACCTGCCGACGGGGGCCGCCGGCCGTTGTGTCCAGGTGAATGGGCTCTCCGTTTGTGGCGAAGCCCACGATTCGACCGGTGACCCATGCTCCGAAACGCTGATCAACTGTGACGGCATGTGCTGGGTTGATTTTGCCGACTGCAAATCGCTCTGCATCTTCACCGCATTCGACTATTCGGCGGGCTATTGTGCCGAGCTTTGTGCCCAGGATTCCCAGTGCCCCTCGGGGTATGCGTGCAAATCCATTCCCAAGTACTCCATCAGCGCCTGTATGCCCGATGGTACCGGCCCCCAAGACCCCTCGCCCGAATCCGCTGAATTTGTGGAGTCCACGGATGTGGTGGAACAGCCCGATGGGGTCGAATCCGTTGAAGTCTGGAGCGATTTGGGCAGCGACCATGGCGTCGGGCCAGATGCCCCGGGTGACCTGGCGCAATCGTCCGATCAGGTGGACACAAACCTGCTGCCAGACTCGACTCCTCTGGATTGCCTTCCTGGTCAGACTGATGTGGCGGAACCCAAAAAGGGCTCATCCGGATGCAGCGTGCCTTCTTCTAGCCAAGCCCATTCCCATTCATCCGTGCCGATTCTGCTTCTGATGGCCCTCCTTCTTCTCTCAAACATCCGTATTCGCCGCCGCCGGGCTTGAAAGCTCGGGGCCGGTCGTGCTTTACTAGGAGCGCATTTTGATTCGGTGCGTCATGACCGCACAGGGGAGGTATCTGGTATGGTAGGCAGCATGAATTCCGTTCTGGCCAGAGGGAGAAGGGCGAGCGCTATGGCGGTCTCTCTATTCGTGGCGATTTTGGCAACTGGTTGTGGACTCGACGAGACCTACACCAGCATGGGCCAAGGAGCGCTGCCCGGGGAACCCTTGAACCCGCTTCCGGTGTACGCCGTTGTGGACATCCAATTGGATATCCAGTGCATGGGCCCGGGCGAGCAGGATGTGGAACCCGAGTCCACTCCCATGGACCTGGACAGCCTGGAAGGTTTCGGATATCGGTTCACGGAACTTAACCTCACGAAGCCCCTTAAGGGGGTTCTGGCCGATTCCGTAAACAAGTTCTTCACCGATGATATCGCCAGCAACAAGTTCAACGTCCTGCTCCAGGTGGACTCGGATGTTCGTGCGGACAAGACCCTGGTGTTCAAGGTCGGCGCCGGAACTGCCGGAGCGGCTGAAGGTGAGTACTCCTTCGCTGGCGACCCGGCTGATCTGACGTGCAGCCTGTATGGCGGGCGCTTTCTCACGGACACCCCCTCCTTTCTTGCCTTTGCCACGCCATCGGTGTTGCAGCCTCCGCTGCTTCCCATTTCGAATCTGGAACTTGCCGGCGTGATTTCGGCCGATGGTGAGACCATCACTCAGGGCACACTTGTGGGTGTCATGACCCTGGAAGAGGCCAAGAAGATTAAGGCACTTGGAATGGCCTTCGACCAGGTCTTGGAGGACTCCGATATCCTGCCGGACCTGGACCTCGATTCCGACGGAACCAATGATGCGTATGGGTTTAAGGGGACTTTTGCTGCGCAAAAAGTAACCGTAAAATAGTGGGAGGTTGGGGAGATGCGACGAGTCTGTTTAGCTTTAATTGTTGCTTTATTTGCTTTCGTGGCCACTGAGGCGTCCGCAAAAATTACGATAGTAAAGAGCGGGTCTAAGGCTCAAAAGGCAAGCGCTGGCGATTGGCAGCTTCATAAAAATGACGCTAAGTACTACACCGAGGCCTGGACTGTCATAATGCGCTCCAATGAGGGGCATATTGTTTATCTGACTTTTTTGTACAGTAATATTGGTGTCGTGAAGGGGAATACAGCAGTCAGCATGTCGTTGACTATGCCGGGCAGCAGTGCAAAGACCTACGTGGGGGAACACTCCATCACTGAATTTGGTGAAGACAAGGGAAGCCATCGAATCGGTATCGGGTCCAGTTGGATGGCACTTCATGGCCGCGACCTGACCGTACGGGTCAGGGAGAAAGATTTCCAGGCGGACTTCTCCATCAAGTCCTGGGCCGACGGCGTGAGCCTTTACGGCGGGAAGATGACCTTCTCCGACGATGGGAAGGAGTGGGCTCAGGTGTGGGTCCACGTCCCTCGCGGTGATGCCGACGGGTCGATTACCGCGGGCGGGAAGACGATTAAGTTCATGGGGCAGGCCTATGTGGACCACTTCGCTCAGACCTCGCTGGGGACCGACTACTCGTCCAAGTGGTGGAATGCGCGTTGGTTCGGGCCCGAGCACACGGTTGCCGTCACGGTCATCCAGGGGAAGAAGGCGGATGGTGGCGGGAAATTCGGCCGCATCCTGGTGGTGGACAAGCAGGGAAACGTTGAATACGACGACCGAGTGACCCTCAAGGTTTCGGGGTCGGCAAAGGATACCAAGGGTGGGCCCAGCTACCACACCGTGTTTGACATGGATTGGACCGGGAAACTCTTTGCCGTCAAGGGCCAGTTCAAGAGCAAGAAGATGAACGATCGGGAGAGCGTCCTGGACCGGCTCAATGCAGCCGAGGCCGCTGTGGTCAAGATGGTTGCCGGCAACCCCGTCATCTATCGCATGGACGGTGAGGGAAAACTGACGGTCACTCCGGCCGGGGGGGCCCCTGTGGACGTGACGGCGCCAGCGCTGATGGAGAGCGTGGTTCTAGGGGACTAGGGACCCAGAGTGAACTGCTGTTTCGGGTGATGTGCCCCTTTATTGGAAATCGAAGCAGTTGCCGGGGGCCTGGTTTTGAGGGTGGGGTCGAAACGGGGCGAACAGCCCTTGAGAGGGTGAGATGAAATACAGTCGGGTTTGGGGATGGTTGGTCGCAGGGCTTATGTTCTTGGCAGGGGGACGGGTAGAGGCCGGAGGGTTCTCCAACCCGGACTTTGGGGTCCGACGAGTCGGCATGTTCGCCGTCATCGGAAAGCCCGATGACGTAACGGCTATTTTTCATAACCCTGCAGGTCTCGTTTTACTGGATGGGACCCATTTCTATCATGCGCAGTCCTGGTTTTTTAATGAAACCGGACTGAA
>CAYTWV010000077.1:9832-12500 GCA_964442235.1 uncultured Myxococcales bacterium
GGGTGCCGTTGACGTTGGTGAGCAAGCTCGGAGAGGCGGACCCGCTTCCGGCGCGGCTCGTCGCAAAGGGGCACTTCTTCCTTTGGACCATGATATTGAGCCCACCTGGAGCATTGGCCTCATTCCCTTCTTCGGGGTCGCTTCTGATTTTGGGTTGGAAGATTTCCGTGCCGGTTTCGGAATTTACGCACCCAACGCCTATGGTGCCGCCCTTCCCAAGGACGAACCCACCCGCTACCACGCCACCGAAGCGCTCTTTCTGGCCAGCCGAGCCACGGGAACTGTGGCCTATCGGATCAGCCCCAAGTTCAGCATTGGTGGTTCATTCAACCTGATTTACGTGAATTTGTTCGCCAAACGAATCATGAATCTTGCGGTGTTGAATGACCCCGACAAACGGTTCTTGCCTTTGGAAGAGACCCAGGATGGCGACAAGGAGTTGACCGTGGAGGGCCAGGATTGGACCTGGTCCGCCGATATCGGGGTGTTGTTGGAACCGACTCCGGACTTCAAGATTGGGGCGACGTTTGCGGGCGGATCGGCCATCAATCTGGAAGGCGACGTTACGCTGGGCTGGAAGGAGACTCTGGACAGTGGCGATGTGGTGAAAAAGACCGAGAAGTCTCGCCAGAAGACCGACATGGTCATCCCGTTCACGTTGCAGGCGGGGTTCAACTGGGAGTTTGTTGAGGATTTCGAGTTTGGGATGGACGTCCGATACTGGCATTACCAAGTGCTGCAAGAGCAGCGAACCGTGCTGACCAAGCCGTTGATGGAGCTGACGGGGTTTGTGGATCCCAAGAACTTTGGTAACTCCTGGGCCTGGTGCGCCGGGTTCCTGCACCGAATCAACCGTGATTGGGAAGTGATGCTTGGTTATCAGCAGGATTTCACTCCCATTCCCACCAAGACGTTGACCCTGGACAACCCCAGCCGTGACCAGCACGGATTCTCTTTGGGGGTTCGTTGGCAGGTTAGCGAAAAGGTCCGCCTGGGTGCTGCCTTTGTAAGAAATTGGTTTGATCTGGTGGACGTCCAGGACAGCCTGGGAACGCCTCCTACCAATGCAGAGGGGCACGGCGCCAACAGCGAAGTGGGCTTGGATGTGAGTTGGGAACTTTAGGACAATCATGAAATTCAGCCACAAACTCAAGGGACTAAAGGCTATCGGAGTGGGCAACGCCCTTCGAGCTTTCCCGTACGCCTGGTGGAAAGGACGTCTGGACAGGGCGTACGCACGACGCTCGAAGCCCGGTCTGGAACTGCCCCCGGGGCGGTTGCTGCGTTCAGTACCCGAGAGTTGGGGAGTCAACCTTGCGTTTGACAATGCCACACTGGAGGTCCGATTTCTGGCCCCCAAGGTGATCCGTGTCACCTGGACGCCAGGCATTGCCCCGGTGCCCTACGTGACAGCGGATGCCGTGTGGGAGCCCGTTAACGTGGCCGCAAAAGGAGACCGGCAGGGCTGGGAACTTAAGTGCGGCGAGTTGACTGCCCGAATTGGCGGGGATGGAAGCCTGGAACTGATCAACGAATTCGGTTCCACAATTTGGAAAGAACTGCCTCCGGTGAACCAGGGCACCATCTGGCGCCAAACCGGCATTCTTCACAAAGAAGCCGCCGTGTTTGGGACTGGGGAGCGTACCGCTGCCCTGAATCTGCGACCCGGCGCATACAGGTTCTTTAACCGAGAGCCCAGGGGAACGTACAAGAGTGGCGACGACCCGCTATATTTGGGGATTCCGTTTTATATGTGCGTGGGCCCCGATGGGGCGGTGGGGGTCTTCCATGAGAATTCCCACGACGGCACGTTGAATATCGGCGAGAACATCCAGACCGAGTTCACCGCAGGGGCGTTGCGCAGTTATCTGTTTGTGGGTAAACCCGCGGAAATTCTGGACCAGTACTCTCGACTGACCGGCAGGCCGGCCATGCCCCCGAAATGGGCGTTGGGGTACCACCAGAGCCGCTGGAGCTACATGAACGAGCGGGAAGTGGAGCAACTGGTTGACGATTTCCAGGCCCACGAGATGCCCCTGTCTGCGGTGCACCTCGACATTCACTATATGGACAATTACCGGGTCTTTACCGTGGACCCCAAACGATTCCCCGATATGGCCGGATTGGCTCGCCGACTGGAAAAGCGAGGCGTTCGGCTGGTCACCATCCTGGACCCGGGCGTAAAAGTAGACCCCTTCTATAACGTGTGTGTCAAAGGATACGAAGGGGCCCATTTTGTAAAAGTCGATGAATTGGGCGTCGTACGCGGGCCCGTCTGGCCCGGGCTCTGTTGTTTCCCCGATTTTACTCGACCTAAGACGCGGGCGTGGTGGGCCGATTTGTACAAGATCATCGCCGATTGGGGCGTCGCAGGCGTCTGGCATGACATGAACGAGCCTGCCGTGTTCACCCCCTGGGGACAAAGCACGTTGCCTCTGGGTACCCATCATGACATGGATGGGCGGGGCGGCGACCATCGTGAAGCCCACAACTTGTATGGACTTCTGGAGGCCAGGGCAGGGTTCGAAGGACTTAAGGCAGCACGGCCGGACAAACGACCCTGGATTCTCTCCCGCTCCGGGTGGGCAGGGATGCAGCGTTATGCATGGAATTGGACCGGCGATTGCCCGGCCAGTTGGTGGATGGTCAAGCAGAGCATTCGAATGAC
>CAYTWV010000078.1:0-894 GCA_964442235.1 uncultured Myxococcales bacterium
GGGCCGTGCTGACCCGACTGCGGAAGCCCGCACCCGAGAACTACCACGAAGCGCTGCGGCCCATTGTGGAGGCGCTGACCCCCATGGAAAAGGCCGACTTATATGCGTTGGGGCTGGCCCCGGCGGAGGTGCGTTCGGATCTGGCGCGGATGCTGGAGCAAGTAATCCCCGACATGGTGACGGAACACCAGGACGGGTTGATGTACGAAGGCAACATGGGAGCTTCGGCCCGAGAGGTGAAGACGGCACTGTTGAACGCGGCGCAGACACCCGTGGAGGTGTGTGTGCACCCTGTTCGAGTCTTGGAGGAATTGCAGGAACTGACTCATCAGACGGCCTTGTACGAGTATTTGCAACTGGAAAGTGACGGGCTGTACGGGGACGCCGAAGCGGCGTTGGAGCAGGTTCAGGAGCGGTACATTCGCACCTTGGACCGCGAGTTCAAGGAGGCCATGGGCCTGGTGACCGATGCCGAATTCGAGCGGCTGTTGCAGCGTTATGCGTTGCATGCGTCGGCCTGGCTGAAAGGGGATTCCATCGTGGATGCCTCGGGCAAGGAGTCGGGAAAGGCGGACGAGTCCTTCCTGCGGGGCCTGGAGGAGAGGTGGGGGCGGGAAAGCGACGTGCCGTTGGTCCGGCAGGAGTTTCTGGGACGAATTGCGGCCTTTGGCTTGGAACATCCGGGCGAGGCCGTGCCCTATGGGCGGCTTTTCCGAGAGCAGGTGGAACTGCTGGCCCGAAGCTACTATGCCGAGAACCGGCAGGAGATGGAACGTATGCTGACTGCCGTCATGGACAAGTTAGGCCGCCGGCAGGAAGAGACCCAGAAGGTAGAGGGCGTCGAAGAGGTTCTGGAGGAGATGAAGAGGCGGTTCGGATATTGTGACGGATGTC
>CAYTWV010000078.1:904-12491 GCA_964442235.1 uncultured Myxococcales bacterium
TGAGGAGCTATTTTTTCTCGGGCTTCAGTCCGGCGTAGATGTAGAGGTGATCGCCCTCTTCCACATTCAGCTTCAGTTCGCGGGGTAGGAAGCCATCCTTTTTGAACAGAATGGTTTGCTGACCGGCCTTGACCCAGCGCCTGGCGGGGGTCACATAGATGTTCTGTTTGGAGATTTCCCCCACGATGATTTGCACGCCCGAGGGGGACGAAAAGACAAAAACTTCGCCGTAGTCCTTGGAAAGCAGTTCCTTGATCTTCTTGATCTCTTCCTGCACTCGCTGAAGGACCTCGGGGGTGGGGTCGTACTGATTGAACTGCTCATAGGCGTCCAGAGCCCGAGGCAGATTGCCAAGCTTCACGTAGGAACTGGCGATGCTGAACACATATTTGGCCTGAGGATAGGTCGAGTAAGCCTGGATAAAGAGATTCAGGGCCTGCTCGTGCTGTCCAGCGTCGCTCATCTTCTGGGCATCCCCATAGAGCCGTTCAGCTTCTTCGAGGGAAGCGGCCTGAGCCAGAACGGGAACCAGAAGCAGAGCCACGAACGAAATACGTGAGAGCCAGCGGGCCATGGTGTCCTCCTGAAGACTGCGTGAACCCAACGGAGAGGGGATACTATCAGGCTGGCCAAGTCAATTCAAACCAATTCCCGCGCCACGTGCGAATCCGGTTGCGCATCGGGTCCGGAAGCTTCTATACTGCGCCAACTGTTTTGGGGGGTCGGATGAGGCGAACCAACCGGTTCCCATCCATTATCGTCGGCTTGGCTTTGGCACTGATGGTGTGTGGTTGGGTGGGTCTGTTTCCGGGGGGCCGGATGCCATCGGCTCAAGCGGGGACCATGGCGGCGCAAGCCAGGGCCGAGAGTAACGACCAGGAGCCGACCGGCGCTGCGGCACCAGCCGCGGGTGTTCTGGTGGTGGACTCGGTGGTTGTGAGCGGACTTGTGCGAATGCCTCCGGGCATGGTCCTGCGAGAGGCAGCACTACAGGGACTGGCGGCCGGGGCCTCGATCCCGGAAGACGAGTTGGCCAGCCGAAGTCAGGCACTGATCCGGAAGTTGTTCGAGTACGGTTCGTTCTCGGATGTCCGGGTGATGGAGCGCAGGGTTGGCTCGGGGCATCTGGAGTTGACTCTTTTTGTGCTCGAACAGTACAAAATCGACAAAATTTTAATATCAGGCAATAAGAAAGTTGAAACCGAAGACATCCAGAAAGAACTGGATGAGGCTGAAGACAGCCAGGACCAGACCCAGAAGCGCCTGCTTGGCGTGAAGAACAAGGGTGAACGCACTGGCCTGAAGCGAGGCATGTATTTCTCCTCCAAGAACGTAATGGCTGCGCTCAAGGCCATCGAGAAGTTGTATCAGGCCAAGGGGTTCTTCCTGGCGGAGACGACCTATGAAGTGAGCAGGAATGAGGCAGACCGCACGGTGGTGATCACCGTTCGTGTGGTGGAGCAGCAGGAGATGGAAGTCCGCCGTGTCACCTTCGTAGGGAACAAGGCGTTCTCCGATTCCGAGCTTAAGGGCTTCATGGTCACTCGGGAAAACAACTACCTGACCTTCCTGGAGAAGAGCGAATTGAAGGGCCTGTTCCTGGCCTTCTATCTTCAGACTGAGAAATCCACGGAAGGCGGAATGCGCCCGGCGGACTACTCTGCGGATCTTCAGACCACCTCCAGTAACACACGACTGGACCTCGAGCGGCTGCGGTTCCTGTATATGACGCGCGGCTATCTGGACGTGACCTTTGGCACTCCTCGAATCTCGTTGACCGGAGACCAGACGGGCATGCTGATTACCATCCCCGTGGCCGATGGTCCCCAATACTTCGTCGCCGGCGTGGACGTGATGACCGAGGATCCCGACGGGTTGCTCATGGACCGCAGCGAATTGCTGCGCGGCGTGAAGACCATTACGGGTGAGGTGTTCAGCGTAGAAACCTCCCGTCAGGATATCCAGGGGATGACCCGCCGATATCGGGACAAGGGTTACGCGTTCTGCAATGTATCTCACAAGGTGTCCAGGGACCTTCAGAAGCGCACGGCGGTGATCACCTACGTTGTGGAAAAGGGGCCCCCCACCTACGTCGCCAACATCATTCTGGACGGGAACAAGTCGACGGAAGACAAGGTCGTGCGCCGGGAGATGAAGATCTCGGAAGGCGACTTGTTCAAGCAGACCGACATCGATCGAAGTAAGGCCCTGGTTTACCGGCTCGGGTTCTTCGAGAAAGTGGAGATTGACGAGAAGCCCCACAAGGGCGAGCCGATTCCCACGAGAGCGGGGATGCCGGCGGACGTGGCCTGGGTGGATTTGGTCGTCTCGGTCAAGGAGCGGGAGACGGGCATCTTTAATGTCGGTGCAGGGTTCTCCAGTTTGGAGAGTTATCTGCTGCAGGCTCGTGTTTCAAAGAACAACTTCCTGGGGCGTGGCCAGACCCTTTCGTTCCAGGCTCTGCTCTCTTCACTGCGAAGCATCTACATGGTCTCCTTCACAGAGCCATATTTCTTTGATACTCTGTGGAACTTCTCTGTAGAGTTATACAACACATCTACCGATTACGAGGCTTTTTCCACGGAGACCATCGGCGGCAACGTATCCTTTGGCTACCGGTTCTTTGATGACTACAACGTCTTCCTGACGTACAAACTTGAGAGCATGGACACCGAGTTGGGTGGACGCCAAGGCTTCTCGGGAGTCCCTCTGGAGCGGCTGACAAGTGAAGGGCTCACGTCCAGTCTACGGCTGTCGCTGGCGTGGGACACACGAAACAATCGAATCATTCCCACGGAGGGGTTCTACCACTCCATTTCGTACGAATGGGCCAGTCCCTACCTGGGTGGAGACTCGAACTTCACACGAACGTTCCTGAACAGCCGCTGGTATGTGCCATTGGTTTGGGACATCACGTTGCGGTTGAACGGAACACTTGGTTTGATTCAGAGCCTGACGGACGCCGGCGTGCCTCTGTTCGAGCGCTTCTATGTGGGCGGCATCTTCTCGGTGCGTGGTTTCCAGCGCAACAGTTTGAGCCCCACGATTCCGGCGGCCAGTTCTTCGGACCCGGCAGCCTCTCTGGTGCCCTTCCCGCTTGGCGGTAACAAGGAAATCATCCTGAACGCCGAATTGGAGTTGCCCATCGTCAAGGCGATGAACATCGTCGCAGTACTGTTCGTGGACGCAGGCAATGCCTTTGCGGAGAACGAACCGATGGACGTGTTGGCGCTTCGCAGCAGTTGGGGGGTGGGTGTTCGCTGGTGGTCTCCCATGGGGCCGCTACGATTTGAGTGGGGATTCCCCTTCAACCCACTTCCCGGCGAAGATGACATGGTGTTTGAGTTTACCATCGGCAGCGCCTTCTAAACAGGGTCACCTCGGACGGCGATCATCCCGGGGGGCTTCGTTGAACTGAGGTCGTCCGTGCTCGACGTGCCAAGCACGCCTGCGCTTCCGCCCTCAGTCCGCCTTGCCCGCCGGGCGCTCGCCGCCCATTCTGACCCTGTTTGGGGAAACCTGTCCGCTTATGCCAAGACCGTTTTGGTGTTTATGGGGGTAGGTCATGTGGAACAGAACTCTCTCCCTGCTACTGAATGATGCTCAGGGGCTTCCCTGTGTGGCATCCTCGCTGAAAGAGTCGTTTGTATGGCTGGCTCCGAAGGAAGCTACTTCGCTGGGCATGGTGCACTATTCCGAGGGCCGGCCCATGCTTTCGCAGTATTCAGCCCCCATACCCTCCCCGATTGAGGGAGTGCTGCGGTCCATACGCAGTCGAGCCGTGTTGTTCAATTGCCATCGCGGAGCCACTTCAACGGAAACACCGCCGTTTCGTTATCGGAACTGGACCATGACGGTGGGTGGTACGGGCAACACTGCCTGGCGTGGTGGAGAAGAGACGGTTCTGGCCATTCCCGCCTATTTGGCAAAGAACCGTCGCGGGGAGAGCCTGTGGGAAGTCCTGTTCTATCAGTTCCTTGCGTTTCTGCACAGCAACGGGGGACTGGTTCAGACGGACGGGGATGGGAAACTGGTTCGAGAGGCATTGCGTGCGGCGGTCTCTCAGGAGGTTTTCTGGGGAGGGGCTCGACGTGACGTGACGCTCACGGTATCCGACGGCACCTCGTTGTTTGCGGTGTCTGCGGACCGTCCGCTCTACATGCGGCGCATCGACGCGATTCCGGAGTGTTATGCGTGTGGTGGGGACCTGGATGGGAATCCAGCGTCACATCCCTATCTGAAAGCTGTGGCATTGGCTGACACGGAGGGGCTGGCTAGCGCGGACTGGGAGACTCTTGGTCCCCAACGCATCGTTTCCGTGGACCGGAAGCTCCGAGTCGACTCGTTCGCTTTGTGAGTGAGATTATCTAGCGGCTTTGCGTTCGGCCCGAATGCGGTCCGCCTTGTTTTTCAGCCGAAGCTTGAGTTTCGCCTGCTGTCTCTTCTGCATCGTCTCTCGGCAATAACTTCCACGTCCCATGGTGAGTCTCCTAAATCAAAAAGGCCTCAGGGGGGCGCATTATAGATAGGGCGGTCTGTGGGTCAAGGGAAAACGGTGTGGGAGCTTGCGAGAGCGCGTCCGGTGGGGAATGAGGAATGGGGTAAATGCTCTTTTCTTAGGGTTAGGGTGTGGCTATAGTCAGCGAGGCCAAAGGGGTTTCCGAAATGGGGGTCCCTGATATGGCGTTTGGAGGTGCTGAATGCTCGGGATCACACGTCGCACGATGGCCGTTTTGCTTGGGCTGTCGCTGACCGTGGCTTTTGTGGGATGCAGCCAGCGGGATAAGAAGCCGCTTCCTGAATCAGATGCGGACGCCCAGGAAGACGTTGCAGATGTCTCTCAGGACCTGTTCACGGATCTGGACGAATCCGACGGGGAGACGATCTCCGAAGTGGATACAGCCCCCGATACGGCCCTGCCACCGGCTTTGTCTGTGTGTTTGAGCACCAAGGCCGGTTGTCTGGAGGAACCTGTCTCCGGAGAAGCGCTGGAATTGGACACGGCTCAGCACGACATTGACGGGAATGCCACGGGCCTGCAGGTTCGTTTCAAAGCCACCGTGGAGAATGTCCCGGTTGGGACCCGCCTGGAGTTGCAGCGGGACGGGGCGCTGGTCTATGCCATGGATGTTCCAGGCCCTTCCTTCGACCTGGCCAACACCACACTGAACCACGCGGCTGCGCCGAATTGCCCTGTGTACACGGTGCGTATCCCCTCGCTGGACCTTTCGGCGTCGTTCACCGTGTGTGCAGACACGGGCGGTTGTGCGCCAAAATTGGTTCCTTCCAGCCCCTATTGCCAGGAATTCGACGCAAACCCCGGGCTTGCCGGGTTCCAGATGGAATTCACGGTCACAAGCCTGGTTCCCGGTTGTGATGTGGCATGGTTGAGTTGGGGTACGGAGAGCATTGCTCCTCGTCCATTGGGCAACGGTTCTGCCGTGATTCAGGTGACATTGGCCCAAGCGGGGACCGTCACGTGTCAAGAGGTCGAAGTGGTGGCTCACGTCTCGGATTCGGCCAACCCCGAAAGAGAAGAGACGGTAAACGCGATCTTCAGCCTTACAAACACACTGCCCATGGTCGAAGTGACCGCTCCCACGGCCGGGACACTGAATGCTGCGGCGGACGAGGACTCGGACCTCTCCAATGGCCTGGATGTTCTGCTGACAGGCACCGTAGATTTGGTGCATGCCGACGCACAGGTGGCGTTGTGGGTTCAGCGCCCGGGAAGCAGCCAGTTTCAGCAGGAGGCCACGGCCCCGGCCATGGGAGGGGCCTTTGAATTTGCGGTGAAGTTGGCCGAAACCGGCCCGTATCAGTTCAAGGTTCTCGTGGCAGACTGTTGTGGCCATGTGGGAGAGGCTGTTTATTCCACTATCGCCATCTTGGATACCTCGGACTTGAGGGTTTTGTCGCCGTATGACGGGACCATTCTGGTTGCCAAACAAAACGGACCGGCGGGCACGGACACGGTCTATGACGTCCCCTTCGTGGTGCAGGCGCCGGCGGTTGGCATCGGAGAACTGCTGGAAGTGGAGTGCCGCCCCAATCCTCCCGGATCGGCTTGGACCCTGGTGGGGTCGGTCGCCCCCCGCGTGCTTAACGAGGGCTCCATCCTGGTGATTCCCACGATGCTGGACACGGCGATATTTGGTTCTCAAGCGGTCTGTCGAGCCCGATTCTCGGATGGGGACTCGGTCTCGCAAAGCCCATATGTCCAGTTGGACATTGGGTTGCCGCCGCCGGTGCTGCAAATTGGACAGCCCGAACCCGGAGACCTTGTGGATCCAGG
Organism: uncultured Myxococcales bacterium; assembly: GCA_964442235.1. Lineage (GTDB taxonomy): Bacteria > Myxococcota_A > UBA9042 > CAIXZC01 > CAIXZC01 > CAYTWV01. The sequence goes on from CAYTWV010000078.1 coordinate 7,200, forward strand.
CGAGTGGATCGTTTCGGGTCAGAGCCGTGCCAAGGCCTGGAAGAAGTTCTCGTTCCAGATTCTGACGGGCGGACAACTTGTGACCGAAGGCGACTTGGATGTGGACTTGGAAATCGCCGCTGAATCGGGGTTCTCCACTCCGGTGGTAGTGGGCACCTTGTTTGATGGGACGTATACCCTGGCGCTGGAAGGGGAGGATGTATTCGGCAATCTGGCCTCGGAGCAGGCGGGGAACAACACCTCCGTTGAAGTATACGTTGACAGCCTGCCTCCGGAATTGACGGCACTTTCCCCATTTCTTCCCTTCTCGGTCTGCACCCCGCCCTCTTGTGTTGACTCGGTCTCGTTGCGGGCCGGGCACCAAGTAGACATACGCGTGAAAGTGACTGGCGAACAGCGGGCCGATCTGACCGAAGTGTGTCTGGATTCAAATGGCGGGTCGCCGCTGTGCAGCATGGCGCTTTTGAACGGCGCTTCTTGGGAAGCAGTGTTTTCTGGCGTGACGCTCCTGCCGGGCGAAAACCAACTTCACGCAGTGGGCATCGACGGATTGGGCCATGAGTCCGAGTTGGATTGGGTCGTGACCCTCTCCACACTGGCTCCCCGAGTGGAGCTGTTTTCGCCGGCCCAGGACTTGGTGACCGGAAGTCCAACGCTGACGATCCTTGCCGCGGTAAAGGACCCCGGCACATTGGCGCCGCTGGAAGATGCTGCGGTGGCCTTGATGGTCAACGGCGCCTCGGTCGCCACCGGCACCCACGTTGGCGGCGGGGTCTACGAAATGAACGTCAGCGGTCTGGTCGCCGACGTGCCTGCGGAAGTTCAAGTTTCGGCGGCCGATTCGGCATTCCCGGACAACGTAGGCTATTCGGACATTCGTCGGGTTACGTGGAAAAGTCTGGCACCCTCAATCCAGTTGACGGACTTGCCCGATGGAGCCTTGATCAATCTGGCTTTTGAAGGCTGCGCACCGGGTGTCCCGGGCTGCAAACTCAGCATTGCGGCCAAGACGTCTCATGTGGAGGAAGACCAGACGGCACTGTTGACCGGCGATTGCCTGTCTTCCCCGGTCTTGGCCCTGGTAAAGAACAACCTTTTGGTCTTCAAGTCCGTACCGTTGCCGGACAACACAACCTGCATTCTTGAAGCCACGGTCGTGGACGCCGCAGGGCAAACGGCCTCCAGTGGCCCGGTGCAGGTAACCATTGACCGGACGGGACCCCGCCTGTGTAAATTCGAGGCGCCGTCAGTGGGCATTTTGCCGGCGGAATGGGACGAGAATCTGGCCCAGGACGGCTTCCAGTACACCATTCGTGTGGCTGCAGACCGCCTGGAAGCGGGCCAGCAATTGAAGTTGACCATCGCTGGGCCCTCGGGCAATTCGCAGGAACTGTTCTTAACCACCGCTTCTGCCGTAAACAATCCCGCCTGCAGCGTCTTTACCTTCTCCCAGGCTACCCTTGAGTACGGCATCAACTCGTTGACGCTGACCACCCAGGACGATGCAAACAACGCGGCGGTGCTTGTGCGGTCCACCGAATTCTCGGAGACCACCACCTTGGCCGAATTTTACATCACTTCTTATGTGGCACCCAATGCATGCACTAGCAGTTCGACGTGTGGGCAGGGCGTATGTGGCACCACCAGTTCGGGTCAGACGTGCATGCTGGGCTGGCGGGCAGCGGCTCAGGCACTGGCCGCTCAAACGTTCCCGGTGTCGCTCTTTTCGGGATTTGGGGCGATTCGGCTTTGCAGCGATCACCCGGGTTTGACTGGAGAGGCCTGCGGCTATACTGCCGAGGGAAACTATCGGGTGGTCAAAACGTTCGATTCTGTTGGAGGGTTCCAGACACTCGAGTTGACCAAAACACAAGTGATGAACCTGCCTCAGGGCCTACACCGCATGGTCCTGGAAGCAAAACGGGCGGATAACGGGCAATGGCTTTCGTCGTTGCAGTCGCCCAAAGAGTTGAATCGTTACCGAACCGTGTTTGTGGATACCGCGGCACCCATCGTGGGCGACATTCAGTTCCCCTCAGACACCGTGGCCCCCGTGGGCACCCTTAACGCCACCGAGGTTTCCGGGGGAGGGACCTTCCCGGTTACCGTGCAGTTGGGCGACGCCGTGGGGGGAGCCATCTCGGTCTGGGCAAATGGTTCGCTGGTGGGTACGTTCCCGGTAGCCGGGAATACCTTTGATATCTACGTGCCATATGGTCAGCAGTTCCCCCGATGTGAAAGTTTACACCGACGCCACAGGTCAGACGGTGATACTGGAACGTAACGTCTCGGGCTCGTTTGTGGAGGTGTCGGGCAAACAGGCCGGAGGCAACGGGATTGCGCTCTTCCCGGGGGCCATGTTAAGCGACGGCGTTTATGAGTTCCGCGCTTCGGTTGGGGATGCGTCGGGCAACTCCTCGGTGGCGGTCACGTCACCCAAAACGGTGGTTGTGGATCGCACGCCCCCGACGCTTGCCATTCTTCTGCCGACCCAGTTGGCCTCGTTGGCGCCGGTGGACGATGCGTCGGCGACTCTGGGTGGATTCCAGGTTACAGTGCTGTTCAACACGACGGATGTTGCGAACTGGCAGATTGAAACCGTTCGGTGCGGAAATGCCTCATTCACAAACTGCGAAGCCCCTGTGAAGAAGGAACCGGTGTCGGTGATCGACGGCCGAAACGGGCAGTACTCGGCCATCATTACGATGGGCAATCTGGTCAACCCCATCGAGTATCGGCGGATTGTGGTCAAAGCCAGTGACAGCAATGGCAACACCCGGCTTGATCAGGTCGACATCCTGATTACGGCTGGCGGTTGCACGGTCGCTTTTGCCGATATTCCGGAAAGCGGCTACTGGAATAATCTGGCCTGTGATATCCCGGGTGCCGACTGCACCGAGGCTCAGGTGCCGATCAATGTCGCATTTTTCGGGCCTTGTGGAGATGTCACAGGGGTGGAATTGCTGATAAATGGCGGGTCCCACGCCACTGTGCCAGGTTCACCCACTGGCGGTGCGGGCTTCCTTGTCCCCGTGCAGCACGGCGAAACGCTGACCGTGGAAGCCAGGCTGGTATCGTCCGGTGGTCCGACGCTCTTCTCCACAGGTCAGTATGGAATCGAGGCGGACTTCCAGGCTCCGACACTCATCGTTTTGTCCCCGGCAACATCTCCTTTCGTTTGTAATGTGGACACGGATCTGAATGCAAATTCCGATGGGTGTCAGGCAGAAATAGAAACCCAGTTCATGGATGGCAATCTGGTCGGTGGATCCGCTGCAATTTGGCAGTTGGGCGCAGCGCAAGACAAACTGCTTGGGGAGATCCAGTTCACCACAACGCCCCAGACCCAAAAGCTGGAGGTTTCGCTGGACGAGATCGACTCTGGCTTCCTTTCGGTGGAAGCCGTGGATGCTGCGGGCAACGTGGGCGATGTTTCCATCGGTCTGACCGTGGATGTCACGCCTCCTGTCGAGGTCAAGTTGGAACCCATTGACACCAGTTCCGACGTGTATCGCAGACTCCCTGCAGCCACGTTGAATTGGACAACCCCTGGTGATGACGGGCTTGTGGGACAGGCGCAATCCTACGAGATTCGCTACAGCCGTAGTCCAATCACCCAGCAGGCCCAGTTCGATGCTGCGTGTGACGTGAATGACCTTTACGCCTCCCAGGTACCGCCGATTCCCACCTCCCCGGGACTGGTGGACTTCTACACGGTCACCGGGCCGGACTTGCGCTCACCCGAGGATCCCTGTTTGTTCCGTGTGCAAACCACCGCCGGTGCAAGGTACTACTTTGCGGTGCAGGCCGTGGACAATGCGGGGAACCGCTCCCCGATCACGGCAACTTCCAGTGCCTCGACCGATGGGTTGTCATTGAAGTACGTGAAGGTCGATCGCGGCTCGCTTAGCGCCAGCGGTGTGGGGTCCTTCGTCTTTGCTGCGGGCGATATTGAGGGAGACGGCGCCGCCGAGATGATCATTGGCGGCGACCCGTCGCTGCAGGGGTTCTGTGTGGTCAAGGGCGGCAATTCTCTGCCCGGGACCGTGGAATTGTCAGAGGCCCCTTCGGACCGAGTTCGCTGCATCAAGGACGCCTACAACAGCGACGTGGGGCGTCTGGGCTGCTCGGTGGGCGATGTGAACGGAGATGGATTCAGGGACTTCCTTACACGGGTGGTCTTTACGTCCACTGGTTCCCCGATCACTCATTACCGGCTCTATCTGGGCAACACCTTTGGCTTCTTGGATCCGACTCATGCCGCACTCTTTATCGTGGACAATACAAAAATCACGACCAGTTTCGCATGTGGCGGGTTGGGGAACGTGAATGGAGACTCGGCTCCCAACGGAAAACCGTTGTCCGATTTTGCCCTGTCCGGCGGCGGACATAACGTGCTCTTCATTGTGCCCGGTAACACCGCCTTCGCATCGACCTCTCCGGTGACCATCGATTTGACGGATCTGGCCCAACGCTCCAGCTGGAATGTGGCCCGAGTCACCTCTCCGGATGCAACTCCCGGCGTGGACTTTGGTGCCAACACGACCTTCGTCGGCAACATTTTGCCTGACGTCGGGGGCGGCACTTACGATGACATTTTGGTGACGCAATATGGACCTCCCACGGCGGCGTTCTTGATTCCGGGCGGTGCCTGGACCGGTGCCAAAGATTTTGCCGTCAGCTTCAACTTGTCCGGCGCAGCGGCCGATGATCTGAAGTCTGTCAAACTGGTTTCAAGTACCCCGGCCATTTGCAACTACGGTCTTGGTGACGAGTTGGTCGGGGGCCGGGACCTTGACGGGGACACCATCCCCGATCTGGCGCTGACACACCCGTGTTACGACTCCTTCGTGCAAAACTCTCACTATGTCTTTTGGGGTGCGGATCTGGCCGCCAGCCAAGGCCAGTCCCTCTCGATTGGGACCGTGTTCTACATCCACAACGACGTCTATGCGGGCCCCGCAGGGTATCGCATCAAGACGAACACCTATTCGCTGGGTGCGCTGTCGGACTTCGACGGGTCGGGACCCGTTTCCGGGACCTCTGAAGACCTGGTATTTGGGGACTTCAACGGCTTGGGGTCGTCCTATGGACACATTTACGTGCGATTTAACGATGGAGGCAACTTCAATCCCTCCACGCTCTATCCCTACGTGGATTTGACCATAACAGACCCGTTCACCCCCGGCAGTCCCCTCTTTGCGAACCGGGTGGTCACTCCTGGCGACGTCAGTGGCGATGGAAACCCGGACATCCTGGTCTCGACGGAGGGTCTGGGCTATGCGGTGCTGG
>CAYTWV010000079.1:0-824 GCA_964442235.1 uncultured Myxococcales bacterium
GAAAAGGACCAGAAGGTCGACCTGCTGGTTCACTTCCTGAAGATGCCCTCGGTCCATCGAACGCTGGTCTTTACCCGCACCAAACACGGGGCAGACAAAGTGGTCAAGGCCTTAAGGCGGGCAGGTATAGAGGCTCAAGCCATCCATGGCAACAAGTCTCAAGGCGCCAGAACCAGGGCCCTGGACGGCTTTAAGACTGGCGAGAACCCTGTCTTGATCGCCACGGACATTGCTGCACGCGGCATCGACGTCGAGGACATCTCCCATGTCTTCAACTTCGACCTGCCAAACGAACCAGAGACCTACGTCCACCGAATCGGCAGAACGGGCAGGGCCGGGATGAATGGCGTTGCCGTGGCATTCTGCGCCAGCGACGAACGTCCCTATCTGAAGGACATCGAGAAGCTGATTCGCCGGCATATTGCCCGAATGTCGGGGTATCCGTTCCAGTCCCCACTTCCCGAGCCGCCCGTGACGGACTTGAATCCCGGACGCGCCCGTTCCCGGCAAGAGGAGCGAGGACCGCAGCAAGCCAGACCTCAATCCCCTCGTGGCCAGCAGCACCCCAGACCGCAGCCCTACCCCAGACAACGTGGTCCCCAGGGCGCCCCGACGCACCAGACTGCCCCAAGACCCAGTGCCCCCGCCGGTCAGTCCAGAGTTAACGACCGAGTCCCTTCCCAGAGGCCCTCCCCCAGGAATCCCGACCGCCGAACCCCAAACTGATCCCCTCAAGCGTCACCGCAATGCATTAAATCCGTCTTTAAGGGGAATTTAGCCCAGAACCTGCCGGACTTTGGCCGCCAGTTCTCGCACAAAAAACG
>CAYTWV010000079.1:834-12479 GCA_964442235.1 uncultured Myxococcales bacterium
GCTTCTGAATGAAGTGGACCGAACCGTCCACCACACCGTGACTGGCGATGACGTTGGCCGTGTAGCCCGACATGAACAGGCACTTGATGTCCGGATAGAGGGTCTGAACGGAGCGAGCCAGTTCCCAGCCATTCATCTCGGGCATGACCACATCGGTAATGAGAAGGTCAATGGCCCCTCTACTGTTGCGGGCCAGCCTCAGGGCCTCCGAAGGGGAACCGGTCGCCAGCAGCGTAGAGCCCTGGTTCTCTAACATGGCCTTAGCCATTTGCAGAATCGCAGGTTCGTCTTCCACCAGCAGGATGGTCTCGGTGCCCTGGTAGTAGGCCACGTCCAAATCGGCCACGGCGGATACCTTGGCCGGGGCACCCACACGAGGCAGATACACCCGGAAGGTGGAACCGTATCCCTTCTCGCTATAAACCTTAATGATCCCCTGATTCTGCCTGACAATTCCGTACACCGTGGCCAAGCCCAGGCCGGTGCCTTCGCCCACACCTTTTGTGGTAAAGAACGGGTCGAAAACATTCTGGATCGTCGCCGCATCCATCCCGCATCCGTTATCGCTGACCGCAAGCCAAACATAGTCCCCCGGAGAGAACTCCTGGTGCAGCGCACACCACTCCTCATCGAATGTGGAACGGCCTGTCTCAATCGTAATCCGGCCATTTCCCTGGATGGCATCCCTGGCGTTCACACACAGGTTGGCCAGGATCTGGTCCACCTGGGCTGGGTCGATGGAGACGTAATCGACCTGATCGTGGGGGTGCCAGACCAGGTCGATATTCTCGCCAATCAGCCGCCGCAGAATCGAGAGCATGCCCTCGATGGTGACCGTAATCTCAAGATTTCGCGGCGTGGCGGTCTGCTGCCTGGCAAACGCCAACAGTTGCCTGGTCAATGCGGCCGAACGCTCGGCAGCGGACAGGATCTCGTGCAGGTTCTCCCGAAGGGGACTATCCGGCGAACTGGTCACCAGCCCCAACTCCGCCTGCCCGATGATAACGCTGAGCATATTGTTGAAGTCGTGAGCCACACCGCCGGCAAGCCGCCCCACGGACTCCATCTTTTGGGCCTGCTGAAGCTGCACCTCCAGCGACTTCTGGGCACTGATGTCCAGGGCCGTCGCCGTCATCCACCGTGGCTGACCTTGCTCGTCCCGCACCAACGTCCCCACCATAAGCATGGGAAAGCGGCTGCCATCCCTCTTTTTGTGCCACAGTTCCGTCGGGGGGACCCCCCCTTCTTTCTGGATGGCCTCTAGCAGAATCTCCACCTGATCAAGTTGATCATCCGAATGCAGCAGCCTCAGATCCCTGCCCAGCAACTCCTCGACTTCATACCCGTGTGTAACTGCCATGCATTCGTTAATGTACAGCAGTTTCCCGGTCAGGTCCGTGACCGCCGCACTGGAGCTTGCCGAATCGAAGATCGTCTTGAACTGGCGCAACGACTCCATGGCCAACTTTCGTTCGGTGACATCCTCAACGGTGGAAATCATCAGCGGACGCCCGGGAATGGGGATGTTCCGGGCGTTGATATAGGTGTTCCGCTCACCGGTGCGAGTGATGGGAACTTCATTCCACATCATCTTTGAAGGATCGCCCGTAGCGCAGTCCGCCAACACCCTTCGCCGAATCGCCTCTCGAGCCTGTGGGTCCTGGTAAGCAACATCCCAGAACGCGTCTGGCGATGTCAAAGCCTCTCGGGTAGTCCGGTAGAAGGTACAGAAGTTGTCGTTCATATAGGCGAATCGAACGTCGGGCTCGATGGTATTGACCGCAATCCCGATGGAAAGGTTGTCCAGCACCGCCTTGATCAACTCCTGGCTGTGCCGCAGTTCTTCCTCTACCCGTTTGCGATCCGTCACATCAAACTCGATGCCATCCCAACAGATGCTGCCGTCATCCAGCCTTCGTGGGCTGGATACCCACGAGGACCAGCGAATAGAACCGTCGGGATTAAAGACCCTGGCCTCGGAACGGAACACCGTCATCGATTCAATGCTCGCCTTTTCGTCCGCCGCCACTCTGGCGGCATCCTCAGGATGGAAGCGAGAGTAGATCAGGGAAGCGTCCGCCATGCCCTGTTCCGGAGTGATACCGTACAATCGGCTGGCCGCATCGCTAAGATACGTCATCTTGCGGGTCCCATCGGGGTGAGCCACCGCTTGATAGATCATGCCCGAATGGATGTTGTTGCTGATGCCGGCGATTCGAGCTTCGGACTCTTCCAGGCGCTGCTGGTAGATCTTGCGCTCGGTGATATCCCGCAGGAAGGCCAGAATGATGCCCCCATTCGAGCCGTGGTAATTGCAGCTAACCTCTACGTCCAGCCAATTCCCCGCCTTGGTTCGATGCCTTGTCTCATACCGCAACTCACCTCGATCCAAGACCTGTAGAATATGCTCCTGACCACTCGCTTCCGAAGGTGCTGGCTCGATGTCCAGCACACGCAGGCCCAAGACCTCCTCTTCGGAATAGCCACTGAGCCGGCAGTACTCCTGGTTCACACCCAGAAATTCCCCCTGGGCGTTAAGCAACCAGAACCCGTCCGTGGTCGCCCGCATGATGCCCTGATACACATCCAGCGCACTGGCAAAGGGACGGAACCCCGGTTCCGACTCGGCGTCATGGTTCGACGGAGGCAGCAATCTACTCACCTTCTAAAGGAGTACCGCCCCGATACTAGTTCCGATGCCGCTGCGGATCAAGGAGCGATTTTTCAGCCTCGTTCCGAAGCCTTCCAACCCGCCTGCTGCACCTGCACAAACTTCTTGACACATCGCAACATCCACGATAGAAAGGCCTCATGCTGCGATGCAGCACCACAGATTTTCGGAGGGTGCCATGGAACTTTGGGTATGGATTCTGACCGTATTTTGCGTGCTGTACTTCTCTTGGTGCCTGAATGTGATCGCCAAGAAGCTGGGCGTGGCCGATGATTGGATGGCCTGGATTCCCGTGCTCAACATCTACTACATGGTGGTGATCGCCAGGCAGCCGGCCATTTGGGCCCTGCTGATGTTCATCCCCCTGGTCAACCTGTACATCATGGTTCGGGTCTGGATGGAAATCGCCGAATTGCGTGGCCGACCCCGTTGGGCCGGGTACTTGATGCTGGTTCCCGTACTCAACTTCATGGTCATGACCCGCATCGCGTTCCTGGAAGAAGGGCAGAAATAGTCCCCCGTTGACAAGCCCCGGACCGATGGCTCTAATGTGCCCTTCAAGCATCCGTCGCAGGATGTTGGGCCCTTCGGGAGAGCCATGGTCACACGATATTGCGCCCAATCCGCCGTATTCCTGGTTACCGGGACACGGGTCGCCTGCCTGATTACTGCCATTCTTATTTCAGCCTGCTCCCAGGCGTTTCAATCCCCGGCCTGGTATCCGCCGGCCCCATGCAGCGACTGTTATCAGGGGGAAGGCGAAGCGGCCACGTGTACGGCAGCGTTAGAGCGTGCCAGGCGTTCGTTGTGTGAGGACATTCGGGTGGTCGTAGAGTCCGAAGCCAGCGACGCCAGAAACCACGTGTTGCGCCAGGCCCAGAGTGCTTCGGGGGAATTCAATTCGTCGCACTTCAACGAGGTGGTTCGGGTTTTGACCACCACTCGCTCACGATGTGTCTTTGAATCGGTCCCTATCCAGGAGCAGCGGTCGTCACAAAGCGCAGGCTGTTTTGTGGTGTTGAGGCTTGGCATTGCAGAGTACCAGCGCCACCTTGAGAGCCGCACGGTTCTGTTGCAGACCAACGGAAATGCCCCAGAGTGGGACATTGGCCAGGCGCTTGAGGCCGCTGCGGAACACCTAAGGGCCTCGGGGTTTGTGGTATTGCGGCAAGGCACGGGGAAATACCTGGCCACGTTGACGTTTGGGGCCAGCGTAGCCTCGGCGGGGGCCGAATTCTCCGACGTGCTGGTGGCCACCGGAAGTGTGGGTTGGGTGGTCACCCGTCTGGAAGACGGCGTCGAGATCGAACGTTCGCAATTGCCCTCGGTGATGGCCCGAGGATTCAAGCAAGAAGCCGCAGTTCGCAATCTGCTGGCCGAAATGGCCCGCTCCCTTCGAGAGCTTTGGAGGCTTTTATGAAGTTGGGCATCTTGTCGCTGCTGACTGTCCTGACTTGTTCTGCCGCTGTGACCGCTCAGCAGCGACCAACTCACGTCTTCATCCCCAACGCGGGCGGAGACGTCACGGAAGCCATCGGTGCGGCCATGGCATCCGACGTTTCGACCCTGCTTGTGGAAAAGGGCATCGAGGCCCTGACCCTTGCGAACCTGAAGGCTCAGCTCAAAGAGCAGCAATACAAAGAGTTGCTTGGCTGCGACAAGAAACAAGGCTGCGTCGAGGAGCGCATCGACTCGTTTGGTTATGCGGACCGCATCTTTGTCCAGGTCATCAAACTTGGCGAACAGGCTTGGCAGCTTGAGGTCTCTCATTTTGTGAAGGGCAGGCTGAAACGGGGGGGCAAGCTCACCCAGAAGGTGAATTGCCCCGACCAGGAGTTGGGGGGATTGGCCGCCGAAATGGTGCTGAAGTTGCTGGACCTTTCCCGCCCCGACGGCAGCAAAACGCCCAATGAGAAGTGGACCCCCGATGGCGGCAGTCCTTGGGCAGAACCCCGTTAGGCGTCCTTCCCCGCCCCTTGCCGTGTTCTGCGCACAAGAGCCAATCCCGCCAGCAGCAAGGCCAGCAGCAACAGGTTCCCCATGCCACCACCGGGAAGCGAGGCCGAACACCCGCCTGAATTCTTCTTCGCCGGCACATCGGGCACGACGGCATCCTGGCCAGCGTCAGGGGACAGGTCCGAGCCGACATCGGCACCGCTCAGGTCCTCTAGCGGACTCAAATCGGACTGACCCTGAGCATCCTGGTCAAGGTCGCCCCCACCCCCCAGGTCGTCGGATTCGATGGGGGTATTCTCTATGATCTCGGGTTGTTCCGGCGCCGGCTTCGTCGAAAAATCAAAGGTGTGGGTCGTGGTAAGCAAGTGGCCATCCCAGCTTTTGATCTCCCCCGAAACCGTGACCGTATAGTCCGTGTCCGCTGCCCAATCCTGCTGGGGCATCAGGTTCACCAGGTGCGAATTCCACCCGTAATAGACTTTCACTTGCACGGGGTGAAGATTGCCTTGTGAATCTTTGACAACCACGGTGGTGTTGTTGACGGTGCTGGGATCCAGTCCAAACGGCATGGCAAAACTGACCCAGGAATCGGGATTGGCGGAATCCAGCGTCTGGGCCCAGGGCTGGCTGGTCGTGAAGAAGGTTCCCAACAAGGGTTGATCCCACGCCTCTTTGCCGTGCAGACGGTCCCACATCACGGCCCAAAACCTGGCAATGACGGCCCCGTGAGTCGGAATGGTGCCCGGAATCTCTATGTTGTTCTGCTGTTGGCAAGCATACGGATACATCGTGGTGTATTCGACGACCTTGTCGGGATGGGTGACGGCATCGTTAGAGATCATGATTGCTGCCGCTACCAGTTTCTGGCCTGTCTCAATGGTTTTGGGAAGCACGGTGTGCCCATCGGTTTCCAAATAGAACGGAGCCATCACGTCGGCGGGAACCCAGGTCTTGGGCACCTCGATGGGGCCTTGGATGGCCGCAAAACACGAATCCGTCGCCCCGTCCAGCCCCAACATCGGCACATCCCCGATAAAGGGGTCATAATACTTGTGGCGCTCCAAAAACATGCCGTCATAGAGCTGATCGGACATTCCGTGAGCCACCATTCCCATCAAAAAGGCAATGTGCTGCGTTGCTTCAGCAGACCAGGGTGGCTGATAGGTGGCCCGAATCCACTCCAGATAGGCCAGGTGCAGGGGCTCCCAATGGCTGATTTCCCCATATCCGTCCCCCACGGCATACCCGCCGTCAGGAAAGTTGGCCCCGTTTTGCAGCATCTGCTTCAACTCGGGTTGGGTCAGCAGGTCCCGCAGCTCCCCTGGTGGCAGGTAGTTCAGCCCGTCCAACGCTGCCCACAGGTGCGAGTAGTTGCCGTTGGCAGCGGCATCAGTCGGGCCCAGAAGCGAGGCCCCCAGCAGAAGCCAGGAAAGGTACATCATGGAAGCGGTCCGGCTCATGTCATCCCCCGAAACAGCCGCCGGCGAATCCGGCGCTATGTCATTGTGGCCATAGATACATGTGAGTCAAGCCAACTTGGTCGGCGGCCTTCGTTGGCCCCTGGAACGGAATCGAATCCCTCACGATTCGGGGTTCAGACTCCAAATCTCCGTGAACAGCCCCTCGCTCTTGGAACGGGGGAACGCCAGCGTGCGATAGGTGCCCTCCACCCACTCCTGAGTCGAGGAAGCATTGCCCTCGGGCATGTTATAGGTGGCCGAGGGGGTCCCGTCGGTTCCGAACGTGTAGACCGCACGATACACCGGCCCCACCGCCGAGTCGCAGAATTTGTTGAGCTTGCCGTCGGTCCACATCGAACACTGCGTTACACTCACCGAGCTGTCATCCCCGTCTTTGGGCACCGCAATGGCAGCAGTTCCGTCAACCGGATAAAAAACAGCTCTGACCAAATCCGCAAAAACATAAGTGCCCTCGCCCCGCTCCTTCAAGGTTTCGGTCATCTTCTGAACCGAGCGAAGCGCCAACTCCGACCGTGAGACATCCATCAGTTCGGGAATTTGCAGCCGAAGGGTGTTGGCCACAAACCGGGCCAGGACGATGGCCTGCGCTCCTTCCATGCCGTCGAAGGCCAGCGTCATCTCGTCGCCAAGGGTTTCTCGGGCAAGATAGGCATACCAGATACGGAACATCGCCGCCTCGTGGGAGAAACGAGTGGCTTCACGGTCCCAAGAGAGCAATTGCTGCGCCGCAGCAAGCACAACCGTTTCCTGTTTCCACGCTGCCAATTCGGGGTCCGAATCGACCCTGTCCATGGCCTCTTGAAGGAAGGGCAGGAAGACGTCGGCCAGAACGCTGTGTGCATCCATCTGCAGTTTCTGCATCTCCTGCGCTGTCACGGACCCGCTGGAAACGATCTTGTCCAGCCCGGCTTCGATGGCCGAAGCCCGGAATCCGGGCAGATAATACGCCCCGTAATAGAACTCGTCGTTGCCGGGATTGCCATCCAGGCAGTGGCCAAACGGGTCATTGTTGGCCGTGGCCAGATAGGGTCGGTCTCCCGACACATGCGGCGTTTGTTCGGGCGAAAGCCACTTGCCGGTCCAGAACGTCCCCGGGTCATTGCCGTCCATCACCAGCCACGCCTTAGGACGGTTCGCCACCGGCCCACGGTCGGGAATCTTCCCAAACGCCCGGTATCGCCACCCCTCTGCACTCGCTCCAATCCAGTTCATGATTCCCAAACGCTGGCCCAGCACAGCCTGGTCAAACTCCTCCAGCGAAGAAGCCCGGTTGAAGTCATTGTAAAGCGTCAGCGAATCAGGCGTGTCGAACCCCACCCAGTTGATCATGACCGACCCCTTTCCAAGCAGGAAGGTCGGCACGGGCAGCACTTCACCGGGCAGCAGCACACCGTATCCGGGCACCACGTCCACCTGATACTCCTGGGCCACAAGTTTGCCTGCGGCATCACGCACCCAAATGTTTTCGGTGCGACTCTCTATGGTTACCTGTTTGCCCGCCACCTTGGCCTGGCCATCCTTCACCTCTACCATCCACGCGTAGGCCACATCGGCGAAGTTCACCGTAGGGGCCCAGGCCACATGGCGGTTGTGGCCCATCTGGATGCCGGGAATTCCGGGAAATGCCCAACCGGCCACGTCCAACGTTCCCCCACCCTCAACAGAGTTCAGATGCATCAGGTACACGTCGTTGGGCGACGAGTAGCCCACGTGAGGGTCGCTGGCCAACACGGGACGTCCATCCAGCGTGTGTTCCGCCGACACCACCCAATTGTTACTTCCCTGTGCCGGCCGCAGAATTCGATTCCACTCCAGGATGGCTTGAATCAGCTTGGCATATGCCTCTCGCTGAACCCCGTCCAACGGTCTCCCCGAGTGAACTACAGCGCTGGACCTCGTGGCCAGATGGCGTCCCTCCGTCCCTGTCTGGGCAGCCGCCGTCCCCGCGTGTCCAGCCTCCGTCCCCGCCTGGCTGGTCGCCGCCAACGCAGCGCCCGAGGTCTCCAAGCCGCTCTCCATGATAAACACCGGCATACCGGGCTCATAGGCAGGCAGCAGGTCTCCATCGTCCATCAGCGCCAAGACCGCCGTAGCCAGAATCTCAAACTCGATTTGGGCGCCAAAACCGAACACAAGCAATGTCCCCATGGTGGTGACATCCTGGTCCAGAAATAGCTCGGGAAGTTCGTTGACGCCGTCGGGACCATACTCATCGGGCAACGGGACCGTACCGGCCCGCACCTCTTTTACACGTCGGTTCACGCCCGCCACATACGAGCGCAGCAACCGGTAGTCCCGGGGTGACGTCTCTTTCAGATACGCCAGATTACGAAGGCCGATACGGGCAAACCCCAGCGTTCGCATCATCTTGTCGCTACCAAGGCCCGATTCGCCTCGCCACTCTGCCATGCGCCCCGCAGCTCGGTGGCGGAATGAGTCGATGCTGAAAAGGCGCACCTTGGCCATTTCATACCCCTGCGCAAACAGCAGGTCTTCGTCGCTTGCGGCAAACAGGTGGGGCACACCCTGGTCGTCCAGTCCGCCGTCCACCCTCGCTTTGAGCCCCACCGGAGCGTCGGGATCCACCGGGGTCAAATCGACCTGACTGAATCGGGCCGGTCCGGGGTGTCCGTGCTGGGCATATCCATTGGGGTCACGTCCGGCACCAAAGATCCGGAATCGCTGCCACATCCAGAAGCCGAATTCACCACAAACAAGACAAGAGTACAGATGGCCACCTGGTTATTCACGTCGCCCTCCACCAAAAGTACTTGGCCACAAGTCAGAGAATCAAGTGTAACTTCTAGTCGGGAAGCCCGGCCCCGTCAATGGACGTTCGGGCCGGCAGTGCGCTAGGGGCGACGCTGCACGAAGGGCACAAGGATGTGTCAAAGCCAGCCTGCGTCAGCGTTTTGCCAGAGCACTGTTCACCACATCCAGCAACGTCTGTGCACTGAAAGGTTTCTGGATGACGCCGGTGAATCCTTCGGCGTAGATGTCAAAGTTGTCCAACGCAGCGCTGCCTACGTTGCTGACCAGCACCACGGGGACTTTGCAGCCCGCTTCGCGCATGTGCCTGCACACTTTCAGCCCCTCGCCATCACTTTCCATGATCATGTCGCACAAGATCAGGTCCGGGCAAATCCTCTGCGCCGCTTCAATGCCTTCGGAACCTCGGGAAGCCGTGGCCACCGTGAAGCCATTGGCCTCCAGCGTCATCTTGGCCAATTCCAGAATGTCCTGGTCGTCATCAATCACCAACACCGTACGGCGTTCGCTCATGGAAATGCCTCCTGAACCCTGATGTGTGCGACCGCTGCCGCGCCGGAAGCGGCCCGGTGGGCGATCCTTTGGGATCCCATTGGCCACTGAGCTTCCACACGTTTTGGGATTACGTCAAGGACTGTGCGAAGAGATTACTGGCACACACCGGCGCTGAAAGCGGACAAGAACGGGTGCTCGGCGTTGGAGATATCATCGGACGGCTCAACAGGAATCGTGGGAGTATCGGTTTCATCGCCCTCGCCACTGAGGCACTGGCCCGTTGCCGTGGTGACGGTCTGGTCCAGTGCGGCGGTGCTGGAAAGCGTCAACTGACCGGCCAGAACCTTGATCCAATCATTGTTGTCGCCATTCAGGATTTCGATTTCGGGCTTGACCGCCCCATCCAACGTGATTCGCCAGGTTTCCGACGCCATGCCCTCGGGCGTGGAATCCAAATCGGCAGAAATCTTGCCCAGGGCCCAGGCCAACGCCAGATCGAACTTGGGGGCCACGGAAACCCGCACAGTGTCCTGTTCCGTCGCGGCCACGACCAGGTCGAATGCACGGCCAGCGTCAGCATTCAAATCAACGGCCACGATGGTCTCCCCATCCTTCGTCAACGAGGAGGTGCCCGCACCAAATCCGATGTTGGAGAGGGAAAACGTGTCGTTGGATTCGGCCAACGTGCCCTGGAAACTCAGCCCGGCCAGCAACAGGGTCATGCTTCCTGAAACCTGGGGAACCTCACTCTCATCCGAAATGTCGTCAGCTCGGATGGGGTCGGGAGTACGCTCGGGCGTCTGGGATTCCCCGGCGCCATACCAGGCGTCAATGAACATCTGATAGGGGAAGACGGCCGTGATGGCCCCAAGATTGCTGGTCAGCGTGACCGTTTTGGCGGCCCTGTCAGCCAACGCCGTGACCGTACCACTTCCCAGTTGGAGCGAGAAGGTCTCGCCATCCAGAACCACTTCTTCGTGGATGGGTTCCATAATCTGGAACGTCATGCGGAACTGGTCCGCAGAGAGACGGCGAAGTTCCGCACGCACGACACCCTGGTAGGCCAGCATCTGCACGGGCACATCGCCCTCTTCGCCCATGGCGGCATTCACAACGTCCACGGCCTGCTTAAGGGTTCCGAGATCCAATTCCAGTGCCAAAACCTCTGTCTGGAACTCCAGGTGCAAGGCCACCGCACGCTCTTCGCCCAGCATCACGTCCACTTCAATGTCCCCTTCGGCTTGCGAAGTGAAACTGAGGCGCACGGGAACTTTCTGCAGCAACTCCTGGCAATCGGCGAAGTCGCTGCCCTCGCCGTCGATTTCCTCCATGGGGTATTCCGAATCGCCTTGCGTCGGAATTCCCGCCTGGGGTGAGTCGGACTCAGAGACCAGATTGCAGAAGATCTCGGGGTTCAGAAGATACACGACCTGGGTACCCGCCTCTTCCTCGATTTGAGAGGCCACAAAGACGTACTGGTTCAATTTGGCCACGATATCCTCGGCCATCTGGTCCATGTCCACATCCAAATCCTCCTCCGAGTATTCAAACTCGCAGGTTTCCTCTTCGCCTTCCATGGGCATCCCGGTTTCGGGATCGAACATTGCCCCGGAAGTGCAAACCATGTCGCCGGCAGCAACATGGAAGCCCTTCTGCATCAGCGCAAGATCCTCAAGGAACTGCAGGACGTCAGAGAGGTTCTTGATATTGGTTTCGATATTTGTAGTCGTGGTCAATGCTGCCTGGCTGGCTTCCAGCTTCAGGGCATGATTGGACGTGGAATCACAGGCCGCAGCAGCCAGAACCACGCTGAGCGCCAAGGCGGCGCGAAGAATTCGAAGATACATTGGACCCCCCGGTTCGATATTCTGGCGGATTCTACCGATTTGCTGCCGGAAGTCAAAACGGGGCCCGGGGATCTGTCTCCTCTACCAGGAGAGGGTTGCGGCCAGTGGGAAGTGGTCCGAGGGGTAATAAAGGTCTGGGCCATAAGCCGTCAGGTCCGCCTGCCAGTCCGAAGCGGCCCACGTGGTGTTGCCGGCTACCCAGATGTGGTCGATTCGATACTGGGGATCCCAGGCGGGAACCGGGTCCAGGTTGGTCAGTACCTGGAACTCTCCGGCCAAATCGAAGGCATTCGAGAGGTGGAACCCTTGGCCGTCCACTCCCGTCGACAAGATGGAGTATGCCGGTGACGAGGGTTTCGAATTGAAGTCGCCCACAAAAATCACGGGCAGTTGTTCGGCCCAGGGCTGGATTCTGGCCAGCACCAG
>CAYTWV010000080.1:0-9745 GCA_964442235.1 uncultured Myxococcales bacterium
TGGGTCAAAGACGCCTGCCAGGAAACCTTGGACACCATGGTCGGATTCAACAAGGACATCGTCGACCATGACTACCAGATTCGGACCAAGGACCCGGACGGAACAGCCCGCATCGTCACGGAACAGGACCTTGGGAACTATACTCAGTATGTCGGGATCGACCCGAAAAACGAATGTGTCAATCGCTTGGCCACGGACTTCCTGGCCTATGGCGTCCAGAAGACCGACGATTGCGGCGATGGATACAACACAATCTACGAACAGTACTCGGTTGACGTCCACTACTACAACTATCCAATCGTATGGAACTATCACATGGCAGCAATAGCTGCGTCGCTGTTATACGGATCTAACGATGCAGCAAAGACCCTTTTGGAAGGTTTTGCGAAGCGGATGGACGTCTATCTGAAACCCACCACCAAAGAACCCGGCGCCTCGGACCAGGATTGGGGCAAAGACATGGCCGTCTTGCTGGTCCAGTTGGCCTCGGTGGGTTTCCCGCTGAACGCAAGCGAAGCCCGCCATGTGCAGAAGTACTGGCTCAAAGCCGTAGAAGAATTTGAAGCTTGGGACAAGTGGGATCTGTGGGCCGCATCGGTGCCTGACGGCGAATACGGCGTGCGCCCCGGCGCCAGCCCCGAAGGCATCCCCGTGGAAGCCATCACCATGTTCCTGGAGTACTGCAACTCTCCCTTCAAGAACCCCGCTTCTCAGCCTTTTGTGGATTGCGAAATCGTTCGTGACACTGCGAAGTGGTAATCTTTACGCCAGACAGACCCTCAATCCCAGTCTAACTCACAAATAGCTTATTGGTCGCAAACGCAGGACTGCACGTCAGGTTCACACCCAGCATGCGCAAGGCCTTTTCGTCCCCTGGTGTGGGAATGTGGGTCAGGTGCACTTCGCAGCCCCGAAGTTTGGGCAGTTGCTCCATGGCCATCCGGGCCGCCGGATTGGTCGTGGAGCTGGTGCTCAGGGCGATAAGAGTTTCCTGCAAGTCCAGATTCACCGTGGGTCGGCGCAGAATGTTGCGCTTCAGGCTGGAGATGGATTCGATGATGTTGGGGCTAAGCAGGTCCAATTCCTGAGGCAATCCCGCCAGGTGTTTGGCCGCATTCAGAATCAACGCTGAGGCAGCATGTAGCAGCGAGGAGTTCTTGGCCGTGACGATGACGTCGTCGGGCAGTTCCACCGCAGCACCCACAAAGACGCGTCCTTCGCTACCCGAAGCCTTGGCCTCGGCATCCACGGCGGCGTCCAACGCCGGTCGTACCACGAGCCGGTCCTCGGCCTTGATATCGGCCTCGTACATCAGGCTCTCGATTCGATGCACCGCTTCGGCGTCGGATTGGCCCACCATGTACTCATACGAATATCGGAAATAGCGACGCAGGATCTCCTGCTTGGCGGCCTCCCGACATGCTCCGTCGTCCACAATGGCGAATCCGGCACGATTGACGCCCATGTCCGTTGGCGACTGATAGGGGCAGGCATTTCCCGTGATTCGCTGAAGGATGCGACGCAGCAGGGGGAATGCCTCGACGTCCCGATTGTAGTTCGTGGACTGCTGACCGTGAGCTTCCAGGTGGAAGGGGTCTAGCATGTTGACATCCCGAAGATCCGCCGTGGCAGCTTCGTAAGCAGCATTGACCGGATGGCGCACAGGCAGGTTCCAGATGGGGAACGTCTCGAACTTGGCATAACCCGCCTTCACCCCTCGGCGATGTTCGTGATAGACCTGCGACAGGCACGTCCCCATCTTGCCGCTGTTGGGCCCAGGGGCAGTCACCACCACCAGCGGCTTGGTCGTTTCGATGTAGGGGTTGGCGCCGTAACCTCGGTCGCTTACCACCGAATCGATGTCCGACGGATAGCCGGCAATGGGTGCATGGGTGTACACCCGAATATTGCGACGCTCCAACTGGTTCTTGAAGGCGATGGCCCCGGGCTCATGGTTGAATCGGGTGATGACCACGGCGCTTACGTCCAGATTCCACTCCCGCAAATCGTCAATCAGCTTGAACGCATCGGAATCATAGGTAATGCCAAAGTCGGCTCGAACTTTGCGGCGTTCGATGTCCCCGGCATAGATGCACAACACGATCTCGGCCTGATCCTTCAGGCGCTGCAGCAACCGCATCTTCACGTTGGGATGGAACCCAGGCAGTACCCTGGAGGCGTGGTAGTCGAACAGCAGCTTGCCGCCAAATTCCAGATAGAGCTTGTTGTCCGAGCGCTGGATCCGCTCCCGAATCGCCGATGACTGCTCCTCCAAATACTTCTCATTGTCGAATGCGACGCGCTTTGCCACGGGGGCCTCCTGCCAAGGGTATTTGTCGATTAAGCCAGTTGTTCTCAACGACGGGAGGTCATCCTAGGACATCGAAAGGGGTTTGTCATCGCCCGTTCGGAATCTATTTTTCGCGGTGAACCAGAGGATACAATGCAGGCACCACAAAGAGGTTCAATATCGTCGTAAACGCCAGACCACCCAGCACCACCAGGGCCAGCGGCCGCTGAATGTCTGCCCCGGGACCCTCCAGCATCAACATAGGAATCAGCCCCAACAGCGAGGTCAATTTGGTCATCAGCAGAGGTTGCAAACGGCGAAGACTTCCCTCCATTACCGCCTGCTGGACCCCGAGTCCCCTGGCCCGAAGTTCATCCACATAGGAAACCAGCAGCGTCCCGTGTTGCACCGCCATGCCCAACAAGGCAATCAACCCCACCAGCACCGACACACTGATATGCAGCCCCGTGAAATAGATGACGCCAATGCCTCCGATGACCGAGAAGGGCAGATTAAGCACCACCAGCAGTGTGGAGCGCACATTCCGCAACGCCGAAAGTTGCATCAGAATCACCAAAAACAACGCAATAGGCACCACGATGGCCAGGCGTTTGGTAGCCCGCTGCTGGTTCTCGAACTGTCCACCCCAGTCCAGATAGTATCCCGCTGGAAGTGATGCCTCGATTTCTGCCATCTTCTCCTGCGCCTCGGCCACAAAGCTGCCCAGATCTCGCCCTCGCACGTTGCATTCCACAACCAGACGTCGCTGAAGGTCCTCTCGACTGACTTGTGCAGGTGACTCGACCCGCCGAATCGTGACCACGTCCCCAAGGAACAGGCGCTCTCCGCCGGGCGCCACCAGCGGAATCCGCTCGATGGTGTCAGTGCTGTCTCGTTCCGAGGCGGGAAGCCGTACCTGAATCCTGAACCAGCGATGCCCTTCATAAAGTTTGCCCGCAAGGCGCCCGCCCACGGCCGTTGCAATCAGCTGGTTCACATCGCCAATTCGCAAACCGTATCGGGCCAGCTTCTCTCGATTAGGCACGACCTCGATCTCCGTCATGCCGCTGGTCTGCTCCACCTTCACATCTTCAGCACCCTCGATACCCCCCAGAATCGGCGCTATTCGCTCCGCCGCTTCACGCAGTTCATCCAGATTTTCTCCGTACACCTTGATCGCCAAATCCGACTTCACGCCGCTGATCAACTCGTTGACCCGAAGCGCAATGGGCTGCGAAAACGAGGGCCGGATCCCGGGCGATTCGGCAAACAACTCGTTCAGCTCGGCCACCATCTTTTCTTTGGTCATCCCCTCTCGCCAGGAATCCCGTGGCTTCAGCATGATCAGCAGGTCGTTTTGTTCCGGCCCCATGGGATCTTCGGCAATTTCGGGCCGCCCCGTTTTGGAAACCACCGTCTCCACTTCGGGGAAACGCTCCAGAATCTGTTCCTCCAGAACCGAAACCTGCCGAACGCTGGCATCCAGCGAGGCACTGGGCAACCTCACCACATTTACCGCAAGGGCCCCTTCATCCAGCGGGGGCAGAAACTCGGTCCCCAACCCCGGCACCATCGCTGCCGCTGCCACCAGAAAAGCCACAGAAACCCCAATGGTCACCCACTTGTGCGCCACGGCCCACGCCAGACTGGGTCGATACGCCGCCAACAACGCCCGTTGGACGGGATTTGTTTCGGTTCCTGAATCGTGCTCTGACCCAACGCCCGAACCCGGGACTGCGGCCGAATTCCCCGCCGTACCCCCGACCTGGGCTTCAAGAGACTCCTTCGTGGTTTCCGGCAACCCGTTCGGGACCGCAGTCCCAGCCGCCTTCTTCCACCCCAAGGTGGTCAGCGCAGGCACCACAGTCAGCGCCACCAGCAACGAGGCGCCCATGGCCAGGATCACAGTCAACGCCATAGGTTTGAACATCTTGCCTTCGATGCCCTCCAGGGCAAACAGAGGCACCATGACCAGAACGATGACAAGGATGGAGTAAAAAATGGGACGTGCCACCTCGGCCGTCGCTTCCATGGCCACATCAAACCAGGGACGCCCCCGGTTTCGGGCCAGCCTGCGCGCTCCCAGAATGTTCTCGACCACCACTATCGAGCCGTCCACCACCATGCCCACGGCGATAGCCAGGCCCCCCAAACTCATCAGGTTGGCGGTGATGCCCAACTTGCCCATGGCCAGAAACACCAGCGACGCCGTCAAGGGCAACGAAAGCGCAACCACCAGTGCTCCCCGCAAGTCCCACAGGAACAGGAACAGTACGGCCACCACAAACAGCGCACCCTCGGCCAGGGCCTCGCCCAACGTCCCAACGGCCGCATCAATCAACGAGGTCCGGTCATAAAACGGCCGGACCTTTACACCGGGGGGCAAACTCTTCTGGATCTCGGCCATGCGCTCTTTGACGGCACTCACCACATCCCTCGAGTTCTCTCCTCGAAGCATGATCACCATGCCGGCCACAACCTCGCCCATGCCGTCTCGAGTCACCGCCCCCTGACGGGCCATAGAGCCCAGTTCCACGCTGGCCACGTCCTTCACCAACACCGGAGTCCCGCGCTGTGAACGCAACACGATGTTCTCCAAATCTGCCTTGCTGCTGGCCAGGCCCCTGGAAACCACGTAAAACTGCTCATCCCCCTGCTCGACCACACCCCCGCCCTCGTTGGCGTTGCTCTGCTCCAAAGCCTCGACCAATTCACCCAAAGAAACACCGAACTTGTTCAACAGCGAGGTCTGCGGAATGACGTGGTACTGCCTCACGAACCCACCAAACGAGTTCACCTCGTTCACGCCCGCCAGACCCTTCAATCGGGGCGCCACCTCCCAATCCTGCAGGGTACGCAAATCCATCAACGTCTGGTCCGACTTCATCAGCGCTTTGCCATCATGCGGACAATCCCCAGCTTCCTGCTGCCAGATATCTCCATGGTCGGGGCAGTAGTACCCCGCCTGCAGAGAGTATTGGTAGATCTCTCCCAACCCCGTTGAAATGGGCCCCAGCTCCGCCTCGGCGCCTTCGGGCAGGTCCTCTTCGACCTTGGCCAGACGCTCCAGCACCCATTGCCTTGCCAGGTAGACATCCGTGCCGTCTTCAAAGACCACAATCACCTGCGACAGCGCGTTCCTGGACAACGAACGGACCTTGGTGACTTGCGGAAGACCGGCCATGGCCTGCTCGATGGGAAGCGTGATCCGACGCTCGACTTCCGTCGTCGCCAACCCCTCGGCCTTCGTCAGCACCATGACCTGCAGATTCGTGGCATCGGGAAACGCATCCAGCGACAGGGATTGCCACCCAAAATACCCCGCCCCTAATACAATCAGCGTGACCAACACGGCGATGGTCCTACGCTGCAAAAAGTACTTTATCACTCCCATTTATCTCTCCTCTCATTCAACCCACATCCGCCCATGCAAACGTGGTCCCCAGCCCGCCCTGAGCCCAGCCGAAGGCGATGATGGCTTGTCCAGGTGACCACGTTTAATCTGCGCAACCGGCACCCATCTTCTCCCGAAGCACATCGCTCTTCAGATAGAACGCTCCTCGCACCACCACCCAATCTCCCGCAGCGACCCCCGAGAACACGGGCACACGTTTGCCCGCGGCCGGACCCACCTCCACAAAACGCCGGACGAAGTTCTCCTCACCCCAGCGAACGAAGACGAAATGGCTCGTTCCATCCTCCACCACGGCTCCTTCTGGAAGCCAGATTCCGGCATCGGGGCCAGCGGTCTGAACCGTGGTCCGCACGTACATCCCCGGCCGCAACAGGCCACCCCCGCTGCCTGCCGTAACCCTGGCTTTGACCGTTCTGCTGGTGGCATCACTGTCGGGCGCCAGATAATCCAACTGCCCGGGAAAACTCTGCCCCGGGAACGCATCGGACCGAATCAACGCCGGCAACGGCAACTTCGCTTGGGCCAGCAACGCCAAGTCCTTTTCGAATACGTCACACCAGACCCAGACGCGGCTGGTGTCAGCCAGTTCGGCCAAAGCCACCCCCCGGTCCACAGCCTGCCCAACTGTGGCGCTCACCACGACCACCACACCGTCCACGGGCGACTTGATTTCCAAGGCGTCTTTGCTCGCCGCCTGGCCCTCCAGCAATTCATCAACCTCATCTTCCGACAGGCCCAGCAGCGTCAACTGGCGATGCATCACCTGTACTTCCGAAGTACTCCGTTCCATCTCCTGACTTAATTCCAGAAGTTGAAGGTCGGCATCCAGAATGGCCTGCTCCATGGCACCTTGCAGCCGGGCTCTGGCCGACTCCAAGGATTCGGTCGCCACCAGGCCCATGGCCTCCATGTCCAGTTCTACCTGTTCCAGAGCCGCCTTAAACCCCGCTTGCGCCGATTCCAAATCCCTGGCAGCAACCTCATAGTCGTTCTTGGCCACAACTCCCTGCGCCGATAGCTCTTTGGCCCGACGATAGGTCTTTTCTGCCAACGAAAGATCCGCCCGGGCCTGAAGAAGTTTCCCCTTGGCATCCCCGACTTTCAGGCCATCGATACTGCCACTGCCACCACGAAGCCTGCGAATCAGGGCCGTGGCATCGTTCTCAAGTCGTTCGAATCGTTTCCACTCGGCCAGGGCTCTGGAGTGCTGGCTGCTGGCTTCCAATAGCTCCGCTTTAGATTTCCCCAAGGGCATTCCCGACAAGTCTGCCACACTCACAGCCACGTCCGGCCCCGCTGCCAGTTTCTCCAGCAGCACCTTCAAACTGGCCTGAGTCTTCTCGAATTGTTCCTTGCGTGCCGTGGCAAGTTCCAACTTCTGATGCACCGTCTGGTGCTCCAGGCGAATTCGAGCAAAGTCATCGGACAGAATGGTGAACAGCACGTCCCCGGCCTTGACGGCCTGCCCCATGGCAAGATGGACCCGCTGCACCCGCCCCGAGACCAGCGCAGTTACGGTCGACGAGGCCACGGCGCTGCGCCCGGCTTCACATCGCATCTCCAGCACGGGGGACTGGGCGGTGCCCTGCTTGACCTCTTCGAAAGTCAGCAACTCGGCCTGCTGGGCTTTGGGGACCCTGGCCACCCCTAGTTCGTAGCGACACTCATTACATTCCAGTTGCGGAATGCTGTGTTCACATTGCTTCTTAGAGAGTTCTTCCAACGGAGGATTCTCGCCCTCCGCACCGCCACCGTGGGCATGGCCCTCGTGGCCGCCTTGGGCTTTGCCCTCTTGCTCTTCGCCTTCGTGGCCGTGGCCCTCGTGGCCCTCGGCTTCCTCTCCCTCATGGGCTTCCCCGGCTTCGCCTTCACCCTTCTTCGCCTCCGGTGCGGATTCGTGCCCGTGTCCTTCATGGCCCGACTCCGCAACCTTACCCTCCTGAGATTTGCAGCCCAGCAACCACAACGCCACGCCCAAACAGGCAAGGCGCCCCAATCCACTCGTCCACACGTTTGTCCTCATTTTGCCCCTCCCCACTCACGGCTTCCCAGTCGGCCGGTCAGATAGTCCAAGGTCAGCACTGCGTCCCACGCCGACTTCCGGGCCTCAAGCAGTTCCACTCGGGCCTCCAGAAGAGCCTGCTGGCTTTCCAACAGATCCAGGGTCGTGTGTTTTCCGTTTTGAAATCCCCTCTCCACGGCCGCCAGGGCCGCTTCCAGCGCTGGAAGCACCTTCCCGGCCAGGATTGCCTGACGCTCAAAGTTCAGTTCGTACACACCGTGCGCTTCGACCAGTTGCTCCATCCACCCACTCTCCCAAGCGGTGACCCGATGTCTGGCCTGACGTTGCCGGGCCCGTCCTTCGTCGATGCGGGCCACGTTTCGGTCAAACAGGGGCATCGCCCATTCCACCCCAAGCACCAATCCAAACTCGGCAAACCCGCCAAACCATCCCCCACCCGCGGAAAGGCTCAGATCCGGCACGGCCACCGCCTCTTCAAGGTGAACCTGCTGCGCCCATACTTCCTCTTCGGCCAAAACCGCCTGGTAACCCGGTGCCTGCCCCACAAAGCCCGTCAACTCGGCAAGTGAATCCGGCACGGGCAGCGTTCCAAGGTCCCCGGAAACAGCCGCCACCTCATTGGGCTTTCCACCCCAAGATGCCGCCAATCCCCGAAGGGCTGCAGCGGCCTGTCGTTGGGCCTGCACAACCGCTAGTTCCGCCAATGCAAAGGTAGCTTCCGAACGGCTTCGTTCCGCTTCTGGCATGGCCCCAGCCTGGATTCTCGCATCCAGTAGCTGCATCGCTCGTTGCGACAACACCAGACGCTCGTTCTCTAGTTCCCGCCGCTGCGCCGCTGCCAGCGCCTCTACGAACTTAAGAAATACCCTCAGTCGCAATGAATCGGCGACTTCCGCTGCCTCGGCCTTGGCCTTTTGCACCGTCGCCCCGGCCACCGCACGCTCTTGGCCCAGCCTTCCCGCCAACGGGAACGCCTGCTTCACCGTCAACGACGTCTCTTCCGGGCCCAACCACGGCATCGAACCCCCAAATCCCACTACCTCCAGCCCCAACTCAGGATTGGACCAAACACCGGCATTCTGCCGCATCGCTTCGGCCGCCTCCGCTTCAGCCAACGCCACCCTAACCGCCGGCGCCCCCAAATCGACTTTCGACTTTATCTCTCTCCACCCCCAAACTCCCTCCGTCCCCCCGTCCCCCGTCGCCGATCCCCCCGTCCCCGTTCCCTCTTGCCCGCTCACGGGCAGCGGCGAGGCCAGCCCCACCCACACCGCCGCTGCCGGCCAAACCCATCGTTTGTTCCTCATGACTTCCTCATAGCAGGAAAGACACTACACCGGGTCCCCGCCTTGGCAGGGCACCCCAATTCAGATTGTTTTGGAGATCAAGTAAGGATTTCTAACAGTTCATTCTAACAGTCAGGCAGCCTTGCGCCAGCCCGACTCCGTCTCTGGCTACCTCGCCAATCGCCGTCCTGGCCAGGTTCAGGCCCAACGCCACCCCGGCATCCAGTGTGGCAACTCGAGCCGACTGGGACCAAGAACCACCGGGGCATGAATCTAACAGAAAGTTAATGGGGACATCGACACAGCATTCGTCGGCGCAACAACCCGCCTCTACTCCAGCGTCTCCGTGCTCGCCGTGGGCATGTTCATGAGGCACCGACTCGTCGTGAGGGGTCCCCAGTTGGACCACATGAGGATCGTGATCATGGCCCACACACAAGGCCAACGCAGGCACCGCACCAGGCCACGCCACCAGCATGACCATCAGTGTGCAGAAGAACCATCGTTGAAGGGTGCGAACCACCAATAGACACCTCCGTCGAGTAGACTAGCAACGGGGTAGGAAATAGGAAAGGAAAAAGGTTCCGCGTTTACTCCCCGCCCGCTGCCAGCTTGCGGGTCAATTCATCCAGCGCCTCGATGCGTTTTGCCGCACTCTTCTTCCACTTCTCGGGGAATCCGTACATCTCCACCATCTTCACGGTCTCGCCGTAGATGATCTTGGCCACTTC
>CAYTWV010000080.1:9755-10415 GCA_964442235.1 uncultured Myxococcales bacterium
ACGGACTCTTCGGGCGTCATACCCGCTGGCCGTTCCGCATGCATCACATCCATGGCAAACGATTCCTTCAGTTTGCCCATGCGGAACCCGGCTCGAGGGCTCCAGTACGGGTCCCGTACCCGGGCAGCATCTTGATAGGCTGTCTCGGCCTTGGTGTAGATGGCCAATTTGTCGGCCACATCCAACTGCATGCGCTCCAGCGGCATGCGAAGCACCAGTTTCTCCATCAGAACCCGGTAAATATCGCCAATTTTGTTCAGCGCCTGCGCCAGTCCCCGGTTTTTGAACTGCTTTTCAAAGGGTACGTCGGACATGAAGACCTTGGCCGACTCCTCAAGGTACTTCAGGGCCTGTACATAGTCGCCCTCCACTTTGTACGCCAGACCGGCCATCAGCAACGCCTGAGCCCTTACCGAGCCCTGAATCGCTGCGCCAAGCAACGGAGTCGCCAACTCTTTCACCTGGGCCCACTTGCCGGCCTTGGCCAGCGCCTGCATGCGTACCAACGTAATCTGACGCTTGTCATCCAGGTTTTGGACCAGCGGTTCCGCCTTATCCAAAGCCTCTACAGCCGAGGCCACGTTGCGCAGCGCCAGTTGGCACATGGCCACATAGGTCCAGCCGATGGCCTTGTTTTCCGGAGCAATACTCTCGTCCGCA
>CAYTWV010000080.1:10425-12280 GCA_964442235.1 uncultured Myxococcales bacterium
AACCGCCTTCTCGAACAACTCCTGCGAATCAAATCCCGCCCCATCCTCTTCACCCTTGTTGCCGACCACGATGAAGATGGGTTCCATGTCCACGATTTCGGTGTTGTTATCGTCCACCGTCTTGGAAGGACATCCCACCGCCGTGGGAAGCAACCCAAGCACCAGCATCCATCGCAAAAAGTCCCGCATTTAGGCCTCCGCATCCTCGAAGGCCCAGAAATAACACGAATGGTTGAAATTGGCTATGGGTTCAGGGGCTGGAGGGGAAGCACGGCACGGTCTCCCCAAGGACTAGGGCGATTCGGCAACCCGCTATACCAGGATCTTTTGCACGCCAACAGCCATCTGCTCCAGAAGCACCTGAGTTTGGACGCCCGAGCGCAGGTCCTTCAGCGTCACGGCGCCCGCATTCCACTCATCCTCGCCAGGCACGACGGCCACCGGAATTCCCTTGCGATCCGCATACTCGAACTGCTTTTTCAACCTGGCTTCTTCCGGATAAAGCTCCACGGTAAGCCCGGCCTGCCGCAGCAGCGTGGCACACCGCATAGAACGCCCCGATCCGCCCGGCATCGACATCACCAGAACCTGGGCCGACGAGATCTTCTCGGTTTCGCCCTTGGAACCCAAGGCAGCCACCAGACGGTCAATGCCCAGCGAAATGCCCACGGCCGGAATACTGGTGCCCGTGAACATCCCCAGCAATCCGTCGTATCGCCCGCCGCTCATGACGCTGCCCACACCGTATTCGGCCGGAAGGAAGGTCTCATAGACAATGCCCGTGTAATAATCCAACCCTCGGGCCGTGGCCGGAGAAAAGACCACCGGCGCCTCCGGATCCGCTTCGTATACCAGCGCCATCACCTGACGCAGCCTCGCCAAACCTGCCTCGGCTTTGGGATGATTGTTCGCCAACTCCAGCGTGCGATTCAGACGTTCTTCCATGGTCCCGGTGACCTTGGCCAACGCCACCAGCCGGTCCACGTGCTCTGCACCCAACCCCGAGGCCAACAACATCGCCCGCATCTCATCTGCGGTAACCTTGTCGACCTTATCCAGGATCCGCAACGTCCCCACAGCCGCTTTCCCCTCGATACCCAGAGAGTCCAGCAACCCGTCCAGGAACTGGCGATGGTTCACGTAGATGTGGAACGTCTTCATCCCCAGGGCGCGCAACACGCCCACATCCACCAGCAGACACTCGGCGTCTGCCTGTGGAGAATCCACACCCACCAGGTCCACGTCACACTGATAAAACTCCCGGAAGCGCCCCTTTTGAGGCTTCTCCGCCCGCCAAACCGGCGCAATGTGATATCGGCGGAAGGGGAATTTCAAGTCGGGGTGAGAGGCCACAAAACGGGCCAGAGGAACGGTCAAATCGTACCGCAGTGCCACCATTCGCCCGCCGGCGTCCTGGAACTTGTACAGCAGCTTCTCGCCATCCTCACCATACTTGCCAAGCAGAATTTCCGCGTACTCCAGGGCCGGAGTATGGATAGGCATATAGCCAAAGGACTCGAATACGGTCCGAACCTTTGCGATCATCCGCTCTCGAACCATCATCTCTTCGGGACCGTAGTCCCGAAATCCCTTCAGCGGCTGTATTTCCATCGTCTCCCCCAATCACGCGCCCACTCCCTTACGGTCGTGGCACTGACGAACCACGCTCACACAATCACGCGCCCACTCCCTTACGGTCGTGGCACTGACGACCCGGGCACAGACGAACCACGCTCACTCAAGTACCCGCCCCCTCCCTTACGGTCGGGGCACAGACACCCACTCCCTTACGGTCGTGGCACTGACGAACCGGGAACCCAGGCCTGATGCTGCTCCAAAAGTCTCTCAAGGAACT
>CAYTWV010000081.1:0-12002 GCA_964442235.1 uncultured Myxococcales bacterium
GTCACTCGTCCCTGCCGTCACTCGTCCCTTCGGTCACTCGTCCCTTCCGTCACTCGTCCCTTCGGTCACTCGTCCCTGCTGTCCCCCACAGGCCTGGCGGCACCTGGATTGGGTCTAATGCGTAGAACAGCCTACGTATTGCTGCGCACACGTCCCGTTGAAGCTGTTCTGTACACAAGCGGCGGTGGGCTGATAGCCACACGTATTGGCCACACACTCCAGCAGAGGCTGGGCGTATTGCTGGGCCTCGGGCGAGGCCTGATTGAAACAACCGAACACGCAGTCGATGGCGTAGTTGCACTGTTTGGCGCAAACCAGCAACGCACTGCACGTTGTGCCGGGCTGAGAGCAGGTACCGGTTGAAGAGCACGTGGATCCTGCGGGGCATGTGCCACACGAACCATTACAACCATCACTTCCGCAGGACTTGCCCTGGCAATTGGGGACACAAGCTTGATTGCACATGCCCCAGGTCTCATCGCAGGTTGTGCCTGGCGGGCAGTAGCCACAAACGCCGCCGCAGCCGTCACTTCCGCATGACTTCTTCATTCCGAAGGGGTTCATACAGTTGGGTACGCAGGTGCCGGGCATACACTGGCCGTTCTGGCAGATGCGCCCATCCGGGCACGTGCCGCAAGAGCCGCCGCACCCGTCGTCGCCGCACTGCTTGTACATTCCATCGGCAGAATAACAATTGGGGAGACAGCCGCCGCAGGTCAAACCGCACTGCTGTTTGGCTTCCTGGACACACACATCGTCCCAAGAGGACTGGCAGCAGAAGGGGTCGAAGCTGCAGACACATTCGGCCACTTGCTGGTCGTCGCAGCGGGGCGTCGACTGGACGGTGCAGCAGTCGTTGGCGCCGCACTGGCCGCAGTCGTACATGCAGTTTTCGCAGTTTTCGCCGCTGTAGGGGTCACAATAGTTGTCGCCACAATACCCATTACACGAGCCGCAGTCCTCATAACACCAGTCGCAGGACTCGCCTGCCCCCTGGTCGCAGTAGCCATCGCCACACCAGCCTTCGCAGGAACCGCAATCCTGGGGACACCAGTCGCAGCTCTCGCCCAGGGCTTGTTCACAGTAGTAGTCCCCGCAATAACCGCTGCAGGAACCACAATCCTGTGGACACATCTGGCAATCTTCTTTCATGTTATAATCGCAATAATAATCACCGCAGTAGCCGTTGCAAGGACCGCAGTCCTGGGGACACCAGTCGCATGACTCGCCCATGTTGTAGTCGCAGTAGTAGTCGCCGCAGTAGCCGTTGCACGAGCCACAATCCTCGGGGCACCATTCGCAGGACTCGCCCATGTTGTAATCACAGTAGTAGTCGCCGCAATAGGTGGGGCACTCGCCGCAGTCCCAGGGGCACGAGTAGCAGTCTTCCCAACCTTCCGTGCAGTATCCATCGCCGCACTCGGGGTTGCAGGGCCCGCAGTCTTTGGGGCAGGTTTCACAGGTTTCACCCTTGCCGGGCTGGCAGTATCCGTTGCCGCAGCTTGGGGGAACCGCCGGGTCGCACGTGCCGGAAGCACTGCAGACGTACCCATCACTGCACGTTCCGCACGTTCCACCACATCCGTTGCTTCCACATTGCTTACCATCACATTTTGGCATACAAACGCACTTGCCTTGATAGTTGCACACATTGCCCGTCGGGCAGGTGCCGCACGAGCCACCGCACAAGTCGGGGCCGCAGGCCTTGTTCTGGCACTGGGGCTGGCAAAGGCAATAGCCGAAGGTGTCGCAACCAAACCCTGCCGGACAAGTGCCGCAGGTTCCGCCACAGCCATCGACGCCGCACTGTTTGCCCACGCAGGCTGGAGTGCAGGACTGGCAGGAGTTCCACTGGCTTTTGCAGGCGCCCTGAATGGACTGCTGGAAGCAGGGGCCCGAAGGCTGCTGTCCACACACACCCAATACGCAGTAGACCATGTCTTGCCACTGCTGGCGGGCGGCGGGGGAGGCATCGTTCCAGCACTGGTTTCCGCAGGCTTCGTCGCCATCGCCACATCCCCAGTTGCACTCCATCAGACTCTTGCAATCCAGCGAAGTGATACACTTTCCGAGTTTGCACGCCTGATCCGCACCGCACGCACCACAGATACCGCCGCAGCCGTCCGAGCCACAGGTTTTGCCTGTGCAGTTGGGCAAACAGCTCATTTCACAAATGCCAGCCACGTTGCAGGTGCTTCCGAAGGGGCACGCCCCACACGTTCCACCACAGCCATCGCTGCCACAGTCCTTGTTCAAACAGTTGGGGACACACTGGTTCTGGCACTGGCCGCTATCGCTGCAAATCGCCCCTTCGTTGCAGAAGCCGCAGCTACCGCCGCAGCCATCGCCGCCGCACTGCTTTCCCCCACAATTGGGCATACAGCCGCCGGTGCACTTGAAGATGTAGTCCGCGCACGGGCCACTTTTGGCCATCTCATGGCAGTTCTTCTTGGGGGCCCAGGTGCCACAAACGTCCAAAACGCACTGGAACACCATATAGGAGATCTCGATGGCGTCGGGCTGGGCGCTTTCCAGGCACTGGGGGAAACACGCATCGGGTGACCACTGGCCGCAGGGCTGCTGTTCGAAACACTCAAGGATGTTGGCGCACGACTTCAAGGTCAGGGGTTGGCAGATTCCGTTCTGGCACTGAGACCCGGCGCAGACCTGCTGGATATCCCAAGCTGTGCCATCCTGGCGGCAACGGACGACATTGCTGCCATCGCACTTGATCTGACCGGGTTGGCAGACCTGGGGATTGGGGACACACTGGCCACCCGAACAGGTGGTGTTGGGAGGGCAGCTATACGGGTCGCTCCAGTTCTTGCCGTCGTCCTGGCACTGCAGATAGGCGGTGGTGCCGGCACAAACCGTAGATCCGGGTTTGCATTCGGGGGGAAGTTCCTTGCAGATGCCCGACTCACAGACGGTGCCGTCGGGGCAGGGTTCGGGCTGGCTCCAGGACATGCCATCGGCCGAACACCCCACCACGCCGTTGCCTTCACACTTGCGGACGCCGGGTTCACACACGGGCGGAACTTCTACACAATCGCCCTCTTTGCATACGGAATTGGGAGGACAGGCCTTGCCTTCGGACCAGACTCCATCGGGGCCACAAATGGCCACGCCACCATTCAGGCAGGCTCTGCGACCCGGCTCGCAGGTTTCCGAGAAGCAGCGGAAATCATCGGTGCACAGGGCACCGGGACCACATTCGCCGCACGAGTAGTTGGGGCAGTTGCTTTCGCCACACTCTTTGCCCTCGCAGTCAGGAATACACTCGCCGGTGCATTTCCCGTCCAGGCAGCGCAGGCCGTCGGGGCAGATGGATTCGGTCAGCTTGGTTCCATTGGCATTGCAGGTCTGGACGATGAACTCATCTTTGCACGAGACCAGATTGGGGAAACAAATCTGCTCGCCTACACACTCGCCGCTCACGCAGGATTTGCCATCGGTACACTCCTGCAAGTCGACCCAAGCCGAACCATTCTCGGCGCAACGGGCGGTGGCATTGCCCACACACCCCTTCAGTCCGGCTTCGCAGCCGTCGGGGTAACAGAGGTTCTGCTCCAGGTTGCACCAATCCAAGGGGTCGCACTGGGCGTCGTCAAGGCACTCGACGCAGACACCCTTTTCTTCCAGGCACGTCCACTGCGGAGGGCATCCCAGGTCGCACGGAGGCAGGCACGTCAAGTTGACGCACAGTCCGCCTTCGCCACAATCCATGTCCACCAGGCACTCGACGCAGAAGCCCGAGTCGGTATCACAGACCAGCCCTTCGGGGCATTTTTGAGCGTCGCTGCACTGGGCCGTCTCCACACATTCCCACTTCGAACAGCGGGAACCCGGGGCGCAGTCCTGGTGAGTCAGGCACTCCACACACGTGAAGGTCGCCAGATTACAGCGGCCAGCGGAGCACTCTTCGTCCGTTCGGCACCCTTGGGGTCCCACGGAATCGGGCAGCACATCGCCGGGGAGAAAATCGAGCAGATCGGAGGTAAGAATCTCTGCGTCCAGGTTCGGGCCTGCAGGCGGGGAGCCAGAAGGGCAACCGGGCAAAATCGCCAGTGCGGTCCACAGGGCCAGGTATCCGAACAACCCTTTCGCTCTCATTTTGATCCTCCGATTGTGCAGCAGGAGTGCAAAGACCGGCCGAGTATACGGTTAACGCACACGCGCCGCAAGTTCGCATCACTCCCGTCGGCCTCCTTGTCGTCAAACGCCGGTTCGGTCGGGGAATTTGCGGAGCGACTATCAAAAGGCTATCATCGGCCCCTGCAACGGGTGAGGTGTGCCCGTTTGGTGGCGAACAGGAAAGGTTGAGGCATGCGTGCCCTTGGGCGATTTTTCGAAGAGATGGGAGCCATCGTACTGACCTACATAGAGGTTTTGTACTGGACGTTCCGGCCCCCATTCCGGGCCAAACTGCTGTTTTCCGCCATGGAGTTTGTGGGAGTCGGCTCGCTGTTCATCATTCTGCTGACCGGCAGCTTTGCGGGTGCGGTAATGGCCTTGCAGGGCATTTATGCCTTTCGAATCATCCAGGCCGAATCCATGGTGGGCGGCAGCGTGGCGCTGGTTTTGTCCCGAGAGTTGTCTCCGGTGCTGGCGGCCTTGATGGTCACGGGCCGGGTGGGCTCGGCCATGGCCACAGAGATCGGGACCATGCGGGTGACCGAGCAGATTGATGCCATGGAAGTCATGGCCGTGAACCCCATCCAGTATCTGGTGGTTCCCAGGGTTTGGGCAACCACGCTGATGTTGCCCGTATTGTCGGTCCTGTTCACCGTAGTCGGCATGGTAGGCTGTTATCTTGTGGCCGTGGTCTGGATGAACGTGGACGAGGGCCAGTTCATGTCCAAGATCGCCAGTTTTATGGAGACCAAGGATATAATTTCTGGAATCATAAAAGCAGGTGTATTCGGGGCAGCTTTGTCCGTCATCGGATGTCACAAAGGCTTTAATGCTGCCGGAGGTGCCAAAGGTGTTGGGGAAGCGACAACTCAGGCCGTGGTATTAGCCTCGGTTCTAATATTTGTTCTGGACTATGTAATGACGGCGATAATGTTTTAATGAACGACGCAATTGTACAAGTCCGGGGACTCCGGAAACGGTTTGGCGAGCAGGAGGTGTTGAGGGGCGTGAACCTTGACATCGTGCGGGGCGGAGTCACCACCATCATCGGAGGCTCGGGGTCGGGCAAGTCCGTGCTGGTGAAGCACATCATCGGGCTGTTGCGGCCTGACGAGGGCGAGATTCTTTTTGAGGGCACGGACACGTGCAAACTTCGGCCCAAGGAGTTGGCCCAGATTCGATACAACTTTGGCATGTTGTTTCAGCAATCGGCCTTGTTCGACTCGATGAACGTAGAAGAGAACATCGCCTTCCCCCTTGTGGAGCACACCCGAAAGAGCCAGAAGGAGATCCGGGAGATTGTGCGGGAGAAATTAAGGTTGCTGGGGTTGGAGGGCATCGAGCGCAAGACGCCGGCGGAGTTATCGGGCGGCATGCGTAAACGTGTAGCGTTGGCTCGGGCCATCGTCTTGAACCCGACGGTCATCATTTACGACGAGCCGACGACGGGTCTGGACCCTCTGATGACGCTGAACGTTGACAATATGATTAAAGAGATGCAGGAGAAGCTGAAGGTCACTTCAATCGTGATCAGCCACGATATGGCCTCAGTTTTTAGGATATCCGATAATATCGCCATGTTGTACAAGGGCGAGATCGTGGAATACGGTGGACAGGAAGTCTTTTTGAATTCAACTCGGGATGTGGTGCATGAGTTTTTAACGGCATCTTCGAGTCCTCATGTTCGCAGTGTGGTGCAGGGAGGGAAGTGATGCAATGGAAGGTCATTCGGGCCCCAATTGCGGTTGGGGTGGTGGTAGTGGTTGGGCTAATAGGGCTGATGTACATGGTCAGCGTAGTGAAGACCTCCATCGGGACCCAAGAAGGCAGCTACACCGTTTACGCCGTATTTGAGGACGTGACGGGGTTGGTGGTCCGCAGCAACGTGAACATGGTGGGCATACCCATCGGCGTGGTGGAATCGCTGGAGCGGATGGAGTCGCAGCAGGGCGTTCGGGCCCTGGTGGGCATCCGGGTGAATCCCGACGTGGTGTTGTATGCGGGCGAGGCGAACCAGAAGGGGGATTTGGTTGGTTCGGCCACGGTGATTCGCAAGCAGTCTTCCATTTTGGGGGACTATTTTCTCTCGTTGACGCCCGGGGCGTTGGGCCCGGTGCTGGCGCCGGGGGACTTCATTCCCATCGTGGTGGGCACCAGCGGCATCGAGGCTGTTTTGGAGCAGGCGGGCAAACTTTCGGAGTTGTATCCGAAGCTGGACCGGATTGCGACCAACGTCGAGGAGTTGACGAAGGGTCTGGCGAAGTCGTTGGGTGGTGAGAAAGGCGGGCAGAATCTGGAAGCCATTGTGACGAACCTCAGGGAAGCAACAGGCGACTTGAAGATGGTTGCGGTGGCGGTAAAGGCGGTCTCGGAAGAGGCTCAGGCCATTTCCGACGAAGGGACCTTCCGGGCCATTGCGTTCAATCTGGCGTCCACGACCGAGGATGCGCGGGGAATTGCTCAGCGAATCGGCCAGATCGTTGAGGCGGGCGACGTGGATGCGTTGGTAAAGAACCTGGGCAGGACGTCGGAGCAGTTGGCCGAAATTGGCGTGGATTTGAAGGATTTGCTCCGGGATGGAATCCAGCCCCGAATCAAGCAGTTGGACAAGATCTTCCGAAACGTAGAGCGTTTCAGCTTGGAGTTGGCCCGATTCTCGGAGAAGAACGCACCGCCGTTGACGGAAACGGTGGAGAGTGTCCGGGAGTTTTCCAAGAAACTTGTGGCGCTGGTGGATCGGTCGCAAGGCGACGTGGAAGCGGCACTGGGCTCGGTGCGCACCACGTTAGAAGTTGCACGAAACTCGCTGGTTGGCCTGAACGAGACCATTGAGAACGTGCGCAGTATCAGCGGGGATCTTCGGGCGGGTCGAGGCACCGTGGGGCGTCTGCTGACCGACGACCGACTGATCAAAGAGGTCGAGGAGATCGTCACCGAGACCAAGGGATTTGTGAAGAGTTACACCCTGATGCAGACCGAGGTCGAGCTGGCTTCTTCCCGGTTCCTGAGGGGAAAATCGTTCAAGAATGTCTTCTCGATTCGGTTCCGTCCCAAAGAGGACAAGTACTATCTGCTGCAGATTGTGGATGACCCCCGCGGCTACACCACGGACAAGTTCATCGTCACCGAGAGCAACGATGCGGACAAACCTCCGGTGCTGAAAGAGCGCATCGAGACCACGTCGCACACGCTGAAGCTGTCGTTCCAGTTCGCCAAGAGTTTCTATTTTATGACGGGCCGTTTTGGCATCATGGAGAACACGGGCGGCCTGGGTCTGGACTTCAACTTCTTCCAGGACCGACTGAACTTCCAGTTCGACCTGTTTGACTTTACCATGAACACCTATCCTCGCCTTCGTTCTATTGTTGAGTGGGAGATCATAAAGCACCTGTTCCTGGCTGGCGGTGCTGA
The DNA here is from genome assembly GCA_964442235.1 of uncultured Myxococcales bacterium. Classification (GTDB taxonomy): domain Bacteria; phylum Myxococcota_A; class UBA9042; order CAIXZC01; family CAIXZC01; genus CAYTWV01. The sequence continues at coordinate 7,546 of CAYTWV010000081.1, forward strand.
CGACTTGCTGAACGACACCTACCGAGACTACTTCTTCTCGATAGGTATCCGATTCACAGATGACGACCTGAAATCGCTACTTATGGCAGCGCCAAGCATTTCACCATAAAAATCCACGTACCCCACGCCTGTCATGGGGCGTTGAAAAAGTCGGCTATGGGGACTACGAAGTGTACTAATCAGTGCCACGACCGTAAGGGAGTGGGCAACGACTAGCCAACAATAGATAACACACACATACCGGTTCGATGTATTTAGGCAACCGGCGTCGAGATTTTCACCACACCCGTCAGGTCGTGGACTTCTTGACCACGGCAACGATGGAGACGCCGCCCTCTTTTTTGGCGATTTTGATTCGAACATCCTGACCGGCCAGCTTTTCGGCCACCCGATCCAAGCTGCGAGAGATGACGTCTCTGCTGAGTTTGTCCACGGCTTCGCCTGCAGCGGTCTTTTCCCTGAGCAAACGCTGGTAGATGGCATCGACCTCGTCGACGCGGAATTCGTCGCGTTCGGGGGCCGCCTGTGCGGCTGCGGCCTTGTCCGGGGCTTCGTCCCCTTTAAAGATGTCGCGTTTGAAGCGTTTGCGCATGGCAGACAGAGGCATGTCCGGTTGCAGGGAATCCCCGGGCTGGGTCTTTCGGGCACCCACACCGACGATGCCTCGGCGGATACGCCCCTCTTCGATCAGGCGCACGATTCGATCCCAGTATCCGCAGTAGGAGGTGAACCGCTGCTGCAGGGCCCTGAAGCGAAAGCGCTGAACGGTAGAGCCCATGGAGATCACTTTAGATCGGAGCAGGGTTTTTTCGATTTCGATTCGAGGCGACATGGGTTCCAACTTCTCGACGCCCATGAAGTACTGGTCGTAGAGGACCCGGAGGCGTGCGAGTTTGTTCTCGATTAAGTCGAGTTCCTTCTCGCAGTCGTCGCGGCGCTGCTGTTGCAGTTGAGGTTTGTCCTCGTAGCGGTCGGCGGCCATGTTCCCTCCAGGACGGCTTAACATAACACCTTTCCAAGCCGGGCGCCACTGTGCAAAACCGGCTGGAAAGGCAAAACAACGCTTGCTTGTCAAGCCCTTTCGGGCTATAGGAAAGGGGTCCGTACATAAGGGGAGACCTGATGCGAATCTACCGAGGCCGAATCGAACCTGCCACCAAGGAGATCGTTGAGGCTCTTGTTAAAGAAGCTCTTGTCGAGGTCCAGGACGACGAGATGGAAGAAGTCCGGAAGGACCTCGAATCCGTGTTGCTGGAGTATCAGCGCATGGAGCGGGAGATCAACGAGAGGGCCAAGGACGTCGTTGCCAAGCAGGGCATGGACTATTCCAGCATCGCCAAAATCCGTCGCAGCCTGGCTCAGGAAAAGAGCTTCGGCATCGATGATGAAGCCCTGGAATACATGGTCCAGCAGATGATTGAAATCATGATGAGCAGCCCGCACGTGGACGAAGTCTTCGGCGAGGATCATCAGATCAATCGCGTGATTGCCCCCATCCTCCGGAAGCACATGGCCGTCGAGGAAGAGCTGGACCGAGAAGTACGTTCGAAGATCAAACATCTTCAGGATGCCGAAGGGACCACCACCTGGGACTCCGAATACGGCCGCGTCAAGAGCGAGCTGGAGCGCCTGAAGAAACTCAAGTAGTTGCCCCCTTTTAACGCCCCCACATCCAGATAGACAGTGTTGGCCTTGGCTGAGACGCGCTCTTCGTCTGACTACCTTCTTCAAACCTCTTGATTGGGCTCTTTGCGGGGCCTAAACTGCGACCCTGATTTGTTGCACTGACTCTGGAGGATGAGACATGGCGAATGCATTTGACGGATTGAAACCCGAGGTTCTGTGGCGCTCGTTCGAGTTCATTACGAAGGTTCCCCGCCCATCGGCTCACGAAGCCGAGCTGCGTGAGAAGTTGATTGTTTGGGCCGGCGAGCATGGCTTTAAGTCCACGGTGGACAAGATCGGCAACCTGATCATCTATGTGCCCGGTTCCGCCGGCATGGAAACCAGGCCCGCACTGGTTCTTCAGGGCCATCTGGACATGGTTCCCGAGAAGAATCAGGACGTCGAATTCGATTTCCTGAAGCAGGGGATCGACGTGTGGCGGGATGGCGAGTGGCTGAAGGCCCGTGGAACCACGCTGGGTGCCGACAATGGAATCGGCCTGGCCATGGCCATGGCGTTGGCTACGGACCCCGAGGCCAAACATCCTCCGCTGGAGTTGCTGTTCACCATCGAAGAAGAGACCGGACTGACCGGCGCCTTCAATCTGGAGAAGGGCCTGCTTAAGGGCAAACTGCTGATCAACATCGACTCGGAAGAAGAGGGTGTGATTTTTGTGGGTTGTGCGGGCGGCGGCGACACGGAAACGGTTTTTCCGTTGCACATGCGGGCCTTGCCGACGGGTTATGAAGTGGCCAAGTGCGAAGTGCGGGGGCTGATTGGCGGCCACTCCGGGTTGACCATTGTGGAACACCGCGGCAACGCCTTGAAACTGATGGCCATGTGGGTCCATGAACTGATCAAGACCGAAGACCTGCATATCTGCACCATGCACGGCGGCGACAAACACAACGCCATCCCTCGTGAGTGCGATCTGGTCGTGGCGGGTCCCAAAGGCACCATCGAGATGCTGAAGGCCCAGGCCGTGAAGACCCTTGCCGATTTCAACCAGGAATACGGCACCAAAGAGCCCAGCGCCAAACTGACCGTGGAACCCACCAAGGCCGACAAAGGCCTGGACGTCACGGATTCTAAGCGCCTGCTGCACCTGATCCTTGCGCTTCCCCACGGCGTGGAGTCCATGCACCGGGAACTGAAAGGCCTGGTCGAGACGTCCAGTAATCTGGCTCGCATCCGTTGTGATGAAAAGGAAGCCCGCTTGCTGAACTCCAGCCGCTCTTCCGTGGCCTGGGGCATCACCCGCATGCGCGAAATCATTCACTCGGTGGCCGAACTGGCCGGAGTCGAAGTGGTTCAGAAAGAGGGGTATCCGGGCTGGCAGCCCAACATGTCCAGCAAACTGCTGGCCAACGCCAGGGCCGTTTATCTGGAGACCACGGGCAAAGAGGCCAATGCCACGGCCATCCACGCTGGCCTGGAGTGCGGCATCATTGGCGAGAAGTATCCCGGCATGGACATGATCTCCATCGGTCCCGACATGCACGACGTGCACTCTCCGGCCGAAAGGCTGCACATCGGCTCCACCGAGCGGGTGTACAACTTCCTGAAAGCGCTGGTTTTGAAGCTGTAGAAACGTCGGCCAAGAGCATCGACGCTGCCTTCTTCGCCCTGGCCAGTCGGCCAAAGCTCCCAACTGGCGTTCCGCTGGCCCACCGACTGCGGCAGGCTCACCTGTTGTGGGAGAAACCGGGCGACCCTAACTTGCCCACTGCTCACTGGTTTAGCGGCCGCCAAGAGCTCGTTCCAGGCGGTCGAGTCGGGCCCTGAGTTCAAGATTCTCTTGCGCTAGTGCAGACTGGCTTGCCTGCACGTCTCTGCGAAGCGATTCAACCAGGGCCGCCATGGCCTGATTCTGCTCGGTCAGAAGTTGCACCTGGTCCGCCAGAACCAACACTTCCTCTTCCATCTGCTGGCACACGCCAAACCGCTCTTCGAACTTCTGGTCCAGGCCCTGCACAGCCGCAAACAGCACGCCATCCGCATCGAGGGTGGAGATGGTCTTGTCCGACTCGCCCAGGCCATAGCAGGCATACATATCTTGCGCCATGGGGCCCATGTGCAGCGTCTGCGTCTCGTCGAAGATGTACGTCCACGTCGACACCGGCATGGCCAGAAGGCACTCCAGCACACCCACCGCATCCACCGGAGTGAAGTTCTCCTTCTTGTTCCGGTCGGACATGGCCGCCAAAGCCGTCTGGTTCGGTCCCAAGTAGGCCCCGGCGCCTGACATATTCGTGTAGAAGTCGTAGCCCCCGCGGAAGCGGGCCTGGAACTGGTTGGTTTCGTTGCAACTGAAGCCGGTAACTTCCCCAGCATCCGTGGTTCCCCAGTCCGCCAGGCAGATGGTCCCGTTGACCGCAGCATTGGCCATTCGGCCCATGGCGACACTGCCCCTGCCGTTGGCAGCGTTGTCATAGCCGCCTCCCACAAAGGCATACATGCCGCCGGCCGCACACGAGTAACCGCCAGCTACCGAAGACGACTCTGCAGATGCGAAGTTGTCGTTGCCGCCGGCGACCACAGAGTACATGCCGCTGGCACTGTTCGAGTGGCCCCCACCCACGAACCCTCGCTCGCCGTTGCACGTGTTGTCATAACCACCGGCTATGGTAGCGTAGGGACCACTTGCAGAGTTGGAGTAGCCCCCGCCGATGAAGTCGGCCACATCCCATGTTGCGTTGGAATCCCCGCCGACTATCGTGGACTGCAACCCATTGGCGGAGTTTGTTGTGCCACCACCGATGAACGCATCCTCCCCATTGGCAGCGTTTTGG
>CAYTWV010000081.1:12012-12268 GCA_964442235.1 uncultured Myxococcales bacterium
CCGCCGTGGCGAGCTTGCCGTCGGCCGAACACGAGTAGCCACCCGCTACCAAAGCCGCCTCCGCAGATGCGAAGTTGTCGTTGCCGCCCGCCACCACGGCATATGGACCGCTCGCCTCGTTCGAGAACCCTCCTCCGACGAAGTCGCCCCGCTCCGTCGCATCGTTGTACTCACCTCCTGCAATCGTTGCGTACACCCCGCTTGCAACGTTATATATGCCACCACCGACGAACGACGTGTTCCCCAGGGCAGCGTT
>CAYTWV010000082.1:0-12082 GCA_964442235.1 uncultured Myxococcales bacterium
CGAGACGGGCCAGATTCCCTTGTACAGGTTTCCGGTAGCATCGTCGTACCGCCGCTCCAAGTACTCATGGTCCACGGCCTCGACTTGAGTGAAAACGCTGTAGGCTTCGTCGTTGATTCGCAGCCGGGAGTGAGTTACTCGGCTGGCCTTCATGCCTAGTCGACCCATCATCGTGTAGGAGACTCGTTCGCGCAGCATGGAGTAGTCGTTGACGTTGGCGTTGAACACAAGGCGCCGTTGGCCATGGAACCGGCCGCACGGGTCATACTTATTAAAACGCAGCTTCATGGAAAGTTTGGGGCAGGTCGGTTTCCCCGTCGTTTCGTCCACACACGAATAGAGGCTGGTCCAGTCGCCCTTGAATCGGGCGGCTACCCCATGATAACGAAGCCCGTCCACCACCAGACTTGCGGGCACGTATTCCTCGTCCAAAATGTGATCCCGCAGCCACAGCAAGTCCTCTTCGGCGATTTCGAGCGTGTAGTCCCGCACAGCGGTGGGGTCGAAAATCCAGTCCAAGCCAGCCGGGCCGCCCTCGGGAACGGCCACCGGGTTGCCCTCCAGATCTTCCACCTTGAAGACCCCGGTGCACTCGTCGATGACTTCCGCCGTGTCGAAACGGACGTCCGTCGAATCGTCCTTGACGGTGTCGTCCGAATTCACGTCAGGCTTAACCAGGCCATCTTCGATTCTAAGGTCGGCGGGCGTAACCGAATCTTCACTCGGTCGAGAATCCAGATCCCCAGAGTGCACATCCTGTGACGCGGTGTTACTGCCGCCACAAGAGGCTCCGGAAACGACTGCCAGGAAGGAAAAGGCCAAGAAGAGAGCTCGGTTATGCATGGTTCCTCCGGAACGGGCAAGCCACCGTGCACCATACGTTAAGCAGGTCATTCGGGCAAGGAAGCGGCACTCTCTTAGCGATTCCCGCGCGGCCAATCCACACAACGCTTGACGACCACGACGCACCGCGTTATCCATTACATGTCGCCGCGCGTCGCGGTGACGGGGTCACAATGCGCGCCGCGGCATAAATGCGTACCATGGCTGCGGAGCGAAGGTGCCCCCGTTCCGGAAGGGCACATGGACCTTGGATACCAACAGGGGTGGGGAATGGAACGTTACGAATTGCTGAACTCGGTGCTGAAGCCTTTGGACACGGTGGTTGAGCAGTCCTTGACCGGATTGCGCAAGGCCAACCTGTACGAGCCGGTGAAGAAGGCGGCCATGGGCTCCATGAAAAAGGCGCTCATGAAGCAGTTCAAGCTTGTGAACAAGCTTGTGGTAGAGGGCGAAGAAAACGTTCCCCAAGAGGGTGGCGTCATCTACTGCATCAACCACTCCAGTTGGCTTGACGCCCAGGTGGTAGCCGCTTCGTCTCCCCGCCCGGTGTCGTTCTTGGCCAAGGCGGATTTCGAAACGTGGCCCATGCTGCGGCATCTGATCGATTTGAGCGACGCCCTTTTCGTGCGCCGGGGTGGCGACAACGAGACGCTTGAAGTGGTTGCGTCGAAGCTCAAGGAAGGCGGATGTGTGGCGATCTTCCCCGAAGGTACGATTCCCGGGGAAGAGGACTACGGTCGCTGGGACGTCGAGTCCGATACCGGACTTCTGCAGGGCAAGACCGGCGCTGTGCGTATGGCACTAATGTCGGGTGCCGTGATTGTGCCCGTGGGTGTCTCTGGCGCCAGCAAGGCGTTCCCCCCGGAAGCCTATCCCCGTATGGAGAAACTGCCTCTTCCGCAGCCGGCTCCGCTTAAGGTCGTTTACGGCAAGCCTATCCGTATCGAGGCCCCGCAGGGTGAAGTCACCCATACGTTCCTGAGGACCAAGACCGACGAAATCATGAAGGTCATCTCGAGCCTGGTGGATCACAGCATGGGGTACGAACCCGTGTCGCTTCCGCTGACGAAAAAGACCCGTCCGACCACGCTTCCGCCGTACGCCTATCGCAGTGCGCCGGTGTCCAGCAAGCGGCCGTTGGGGGCTTTGATTTTGCACGGATTCACCTCGGATGTGGCCTGTGTGGCCGATGCCCGGTTTGGCGCCGAGCAGTTTGGGATGCCCTACCGCGTTCCCGTTCTTCGTGGCCATGGCACCAAGTGGGAAGACATGGTCGGTGTGAAGCGCCAGGATTGGTACGAAGACGCCGAAAACGCCCTGCTGGATCTTCTGACCGAATGTGAAAAAGTGGTGCTGGTGGGTCTCTCCATGGGCGGTTTGGTAGCCCTGGATCTGGCTGCGCACTACAAGAAGGACGTGGCGGGGATCGTGTCGGTGGCGGCAGCGTTGAAGTTTGCCGATCCGCTGGCGGCGTTGACGCCCGTATTGGCAGCGGTGGTTCCCAGTTGGCCCTCTCCCAGCGCCTATCACGACAAGACGCTGGAAGCTCAGAACAACAAGAACTATCCCAAGTTCCCCCCGAAGGCCTTTGTGGAACTGTACGAGTACGCCCAGGAGATGGAGAATCGCCTCAGCTTCGTCAAGGCGCCGGCGCTCATCCTGCACTCCAAGGTGGATCAGGTCGTGCATCCCAAGGCTGCTTCGATCATCCATGCCAAGATTCAGTCCAAGTCCAAGAAACTGGTCTGGTTCGAGAAATCGGGCCACGAGATGTTCTTGGATATGGAGTCTGCCCAGGTTCTCAAGGCCGTGAACGAGTTCTTCAAGCAGACGCTGGAATCAGTACAGCATTAGTCATTCCGGGTTGACCTGCCCCGCTCTTCACTTCTGACAAACTCCCAGAATCCATCGGCATCCATAGGGCAAAGCTCTGTATTGGTGGGCTCTGTGGGCAGCAACAGGCGTTGGGCCAGATCGGTGAACAGCCCGGACGCCACAGAATCGGGGTGGGTTTCCAGTGCGGTACGGTTCAGGGATTCGGATTCTCGGATGGATTTGTCGCGAGGCAGGGTCGCCAGGATTTCGGTACCCAATCGAGCCGCAAAGGCAGTGGTTAATGCCGGGGTTTCCACGCTATCTCGAACATTCAGAATCAGCCCTTCAAATCGGCTTTCCGAGTGGCTGGGCTGGCGTGTGACACGGGCCACGCTGTTGGCCACAAACAGTGAGGCCAACTCTTCGGACGTCACCACCAGCACCCGTTGCCCGCTGCCGTACCGCAGAGGCGCCACGAATCCCCCGCACACCAGATCTCCCAGCACATCAAACAGCACGATGTCGTAGCTGTGCAGTCTTGCGGCCTGGGATTCAAGCAGTTGGCAAACTCCGGCCACACCTCGGCCTGCGCAAGCCGTGCCGGGTTCCGCACCACCGGTTTCGATGATGTCCACGCCCACGTCGCTGTGCATGATCAGCCTCTCCAACGTGGCCGGTTCGCCCCGCTCCAGAAGCTGAATAAACGAGGTTCGGGTGGGGGTATGGAACCGGGTCGAGACATCTCGCTTGGGGTCGCATCCCACCAACAAGACCTTCTGACCCAGTTTCGTGAACGCCACGGCCAGGTGTGAGGTGACGGTGGATTTGCCCACGCCACCTTTTCCAAAAACGACCAGCGTCAGGGGACCTTCGGGGTTCGGCATCTTATGGACCCTCTTGCAGCAACACGTGCGGTGTCACGTTAGCGGTGCAAGGCCGGGGCGTCAACGGGCTGAGTCTCGAAGGGTTTGCTCCGCCGTGGCGGCTTTCGGGCCGAAACCTTGCGCACATGCCCGCGAGTCCCTATCATGGCACCTTATCGAACTGGGTAGTCTGCGGTTGCGATTCTTGAGAAGGGGTGACCCATGAAAAATATCCGAGTGATTCTGGCCTTGGTGGCGGTGTTGTGGCTGGTAGCGGCGTGCTCCAGCGGTGGCAAGACCGTCAAGGCAGATGGCGATATGGATGCTTTGGATGCCGCAGCGGAAGTCCTATCCGAGGTCAAGAGCGATCTGACCGTGGACTTCAGTGCCGGGGACAAGTTTGTTCCATGGGAAGACCTGACCGGGGACGCCTTTGGCAATTGCAGCAAGGTTCCTTATGCCTTCGGGTGCGGCTGCGACGGCAATGCCGATTGTCGAGGCGGATACTGCATCGAGGGTCCTTTCGGCTTCGTTTGCAGCGAAGAGTGCCTGGACGACTGCCCGGAAGGGTGGAAGTGCAAGGGTATGACTGGGTTCGGGGCGGACCTGGTGTTTGTTTGTGTGCCGCAATCGAACAAGCAGTGTTTCCCCTGCGAAAAGGACTCGCAGTGCGGTGGGGCCTGGTGCAGTTATGTGGACGGCAAGGGGTACTGCACGGTCAGTTGCACCGGTCCCCAGGATTGTGGCCAGGGTTACAAGTGCGCCGATGTGGACGGGGAAAGTGGCAAACACAAAGTCTGCGTCCCCATGAGCGACACCTGCGAGTGTACCCCGGACAAGCAGGGCGATCTGCGCCAGTGTTCGGTGGAGAATGCCTTCGGAACCTGTTTTGGCTTGGAGACCTGTGATCCCACGAACGGATTTGTGGGGTGTACCGCATTGGAGCCCGTGGAAGAGATTTGTGACGGGTCGGATAACGATTGTGACGGCCAGTTCGACGAAGAGACCCCCGCCCGTGACTGTTTTGTCAAGGTGGAGGGGGTGGGCGAGTGTAAGGGGCAAGAGACTTGCCAGGGTGCCCAGGGGTGGGTTTGTTCGGCCCCGCAGCCTGCGGAAGAGACGTGCGACTATCAGGACAACAACTGTGATGGTCAGGTGGACGAGACCTTCAAGGTGGATGGGCGCTATGCGACCGACGATACCTGCGGCAACTGCGCCCAATCCTGCCAGGGCATGATTCCCCACGCTACGGCTCGTTGTGACGCCACCAAGGCTTCCCCGGTGTGTGTGGTGTCCGAGTGTGAAGACGGCTACTACAAGGCCTCCGAATTCCAGTGTATGCCCGTGGGCGAAGTGTTGTGCCGGCCCTGCGAGTCGGACGCTCTTTGTGAGGGCGGCAAGTGTGTGGAGATGGGATTCGGGAAGTTCTGCACCAAGCTATGTGCCGAGGGCGAATGCCCCCAGGCTTACGGCTGTGTTTCGGTGGATCAAGAGCCCTCTCCCGTTTGTGTCCCCACCAACGGCACGTGTGATTGTGGTCCGGGCAATGTCGGCGGACAGCGACCCTGTTCCAAGAGCAGCGGGGCCATCACGTGTTGGGGCTACGAAACGTGTGATACCGACCTTGGATGGGTAGGTTGTTCGGCCTTGGAGGCCTCGGCAGAAGTGTGCGACGGCATCGACAACGATTGTGATGCGATTCCCGATGACGACATTCCCGTTACGCAGCCTTGTGAACAGACCAACGAATTCGGCACGTGTGTCGGCACGGCGACGTGTGTGGGTACCTTGGGGTACGTCTGTGATGCCATCTCTCCCGCTCCGGAAGCCTGCGACTATCAGGACAACAACTGTGATGGCAATGTGGACGAGACCTTTAGGCAAGACGGGAAATACGTGGGCCTGCATACGTGCGGCTCGTGTACCAAGGATTGTGCCGGGGCCCTGCCCAACGCCATTGCCTATTGTGACGCCACGGGCTCGGCCCCGTTGTGCAAAGTCGAGTCCTGCCTTCAGGGGTTCTATAAGTTGAACGACACGCAGTGCATCGTCCCCCCGGATACACGCTGCAAACTCTGCGAGAGCGACGGCGAGTGTTATGGAGACTTCTGCACTCAGTTTGGGTCCACCCGCCACTGTCTGGCAGGGTGCGACGAATTCGGTTCGTGCGCTGAAGGGTTCGAATGCTCGATTTTGGCCAATGGGCCTGTTTGCACGCCTGTTTCGGGTAGCTGCGACTGCAATTCGTCGAATCTGGGTAACAAACGAGGCTGCTCGAGAGTCAGTGCGCTGGGCACTTGTTACGGGTTTGAGACTTGCTCGGACCAGGGAGTCTGGACGCTGTGTGATGCCCCCGACGCGCAGTCCGAAGCCTGCGATGGTTTGGACAACGACTGCAACGGCCTGATTGATGACGGGTTCTCTTCCAGTATTGCGTGCGAGAAGACCAACTACTTTGGGCAGTGTCAAGGCCTGGCGGTCTGCATGGGCGCCAACGGGTGGTCATGCCAGGCCAAGGAACCCGCCCAAGAGTCCTGTGACTATCTGGACAACAACTGCGATGGCTTGATCGACGAGACGTTCAAGGTGGATGGCAAATATGTCTCCGACGAGAATTGCGGCGCCTGTCAAAATTCGTGTCTGCACGCCATTCCCAATGCCACCGGGATCTGTGACGGCTCGGCTCTGCAGCCCCGCTGCATCGTCTCGCAATGTGATCCGGGGTACGTGAAAGTCAGTCCGTTCCAGTGTGTGATTCCTCCGGATATGACCTGCCAGGCCTGCGGAAACGACGGCGATTGTCTAGGCAGCAGTTGCCTGCTGGTGGATGGAAAGAAGCGCTGCGCCAGGTCGTGTGCGTTTGGCTCATGCCCCGAAGGTACGGTATGTACGCAGCTTTCAGACCTGAGCAATTTCTGCCTGCCTCCCAGCGGCAGTTGTGAATGTACGGCCGCCAACGCGGGGTCCAAGCGGACCTGCTCTCAGACCAACGGTTCGGGGGTCTGCTACGGGTTCGAAACGTGTGTCCCCGGTTCGGGTTGGACACCCTGTGACGCTTCGCTGCCTGGCGCAGAGGTTTGTGACGGCAAGGACAACGACTGCAACGGTGCCGTGGACGACGGCTTGCCTCCGACCCAGGCGTGTGAGAAGAGCAACGAGTTTGGCGCCTGCCCCGGCATCGCCACGTGTCTGGGTTCGGCGGGCTGGGTCTGCCAGGCTCAGACACCAGCGTCCGAATCCTGCGACTACGTGGACAACAACTGTGATGGGGATGTGGACGAGACCTTCATGGTTGGCGGGCGCTATACCTTCGATGCAAACTGCGGCACCTGCGCCAACGCATGTGAATCCCAGATTCCCAATGCGACTGGGCGATGTGATGCCACCTATCCTCAGCCACGCTGTGTGGTAGACCAGTGTGAGCCCGGATACGTCAAGGTGGGGCCCTTCCAGTGCGTCATTCCGCCTGATACCACCTGTCAGGTCTGTCTCTCGGACAATGACTGTTCCGGTTCCCGCTGCCTGCTCATCGACGGCCAGAAGCGTTGTGCCATGGCATGTGAACTGGATTCGGATTGCAGCGAAGGCCATTCCTGCCAGGAGTACGGCGATGGAACGACCGTGTGCCTGCCCGACAGCGGAAGTTGTGAGTGCACGGCCGCCACAGCCGGAGCCAAGCGTACCTGTTCCAACTCCAACACAAACGGCACCTGTTATGGGTTTGAGACCTGTCTGGGGGCTTCCGGGTGGTCTTCCTGTGGGGCCGTCACGCCTCAGCTTGAAGTCTGCAATGGGTTCGATGATGACTGCAATGGCGCGGTGGACGAGGGGCTTCCAGCTTCCCAGCCCTGCAGCAAGTCTAACGAATTCGGAACGTGTTCCGGTTCGGAGGTCTGCGCCGGCTCGTTGGGGTGGCTCTGCCAGGCGGTTCCGCCGGCCTACGACAGTTGCGACTATTTGGACAACAATTGTGATGGCCAGGCCGACGAACTGTTCAAGGTGGCAGGCAAATATGCCACAGAGCAGCACTGTGGTTCCTGCAACAATGACTGTTTCGCCCAGATTCCCAACGCTACCAGCACCTGCGACACGACCTATCCCATGCCTCGGTGTGTGGTTGAGGCGTGTGACGAGGGGTATGTCAAGGTGACCCCCTTCCAGTGTGTTTTGCCCCCGGATACCACCTGTCAGATCTGCCTGACCGACGCCGACTGTTTCGGAAGCCTGTGTGTGACCGTGGATGGGCAAAAACGATGTGCCAAACCCTGCACGGTACAAGCGCAGTGTTCGACGGGCAGTTCGTGTTCCCTGCATGTTTCGGGAAGCAAACTGTGCCTGCCCGACAGCGGCAGTTGTGAATGTTCTGTGGCTACCACAGGAACCAAGCGGACCTGCTCTACGACCAACTCGTTTGGGGTTTGTTATGGTTTTGAGACCTGCCAGGGAGCTTCCGGCTGGTCGACTTGTTCGGCTACGGTGCCCATGGAAGAGGCGTGCAACGGCCAGGACGACGACTGCAATGGTGCGGTGGATGAGGGGATTCCCGATTCCCAGCCCTGTTCCCGAACCAATGCGTTCGGCACGTGTAACGGCATCGAAACGTGCGCCGGTTCGCTGGGTTGGCTTTGCCAGGCCGCAACACCCCAAGTCGAGACATGTGACTACACCGACAACGATTGTGACGGGGTTTCCGACGAGACCTTCCAGGTGGCGGGGCGTTATGAAACCGACGCCAACTGCGGTTCGTGCCTGAACAACTGTGCTACACAGATCCCCAACGCTACGGGCAAGTGTGACGGGACGTATCCGTTGCCTCGCTGTGTGGTGCTGACGTGCGATCCCGGGTATGTCAAGGTCAGTCCGTTCCAGTGTGTGGTTCCCCCGGACACCACGTGCCAGGCCTGTTTGGCGGATGCCGATTGTATCGGTTCTCGTTGCCTGCTTATCGACGGACAGAAGCGCTGCGCCAAGTCGTGCACAATCGAGGCCGATTGTTCTGCCACCGCATCTTGCGGGACGTACACCGACGGCACCAAGGTGTGTCTGCCTGACAGCGGCAGTTGTGAGTGCTCGGCATCCACGACTGGGGCCAAGCGAACCTGCTCGGCCAGCAACGGCTATGGGGTCTGTTATGGATTCGAGACCTGCCAGGGTGCTTCGGGCTGGTCTTACTGCTCTGCCAATATCCCGGACATCGAGTCGTGCGATGGCTTGGACAACGACTGCAACGGGGCTGTGGACGACGGCATTGCCGAGACGGGGACATGCTCCAGGACCAATCAGTACGGAACCTGCACGGGCATCGAGACGTGTGCCGGTGCTCAGGGCTATCTGTGCCAGGCGGCCAACCCCGCCCAGGAAGCCTGTGACTACTTCGACAACGACTGCGATGGAATCGTGGACGAGACCTTCAAGGTTGGCTCGAAGTACGTCAGTCAGGCGCATTGCGGCTCGTGTAACAACAATTGCACCGGACAGATTGCCAACGCCACCGCCGTGTGTGATGGCTCGCCGGCGTTGCCCCGATGTGTGGTCGGAACCTGCGATCCGGGTTACGTGAAAATCAGTGCGTTCCAGTGCATTTTGGCGCCTGATACCACGTGCCAGGCCTGCTCTAGCGACACCGATTGTCTGGGTGGTCGCTGCGTCACCGTGGACGGTAAGTCCCGTTGCGCCATCTCGTGCGTCGACAACGACGACTGCTCTGGCGAAAACGTCTGCAAGCTTTACACGGACGGGACGAAGCTATGTCTGCCCCTTACCAATAGTTGTGAGTGTGGTGCTGCCACCCACGGAAGCAAGCGAACCTGCTCGAACACCAACGGCATCGGGACCTGCTACGGATTCGAGACCTGCAGTTCGACTACCGGCTGGTCCAGTTGTTCGGCGCTGGTTCCCATGTTGGAACTCTGCGACGGCATCGACAACGATTGTGACGGGCCCATCGATAACGACTTGCCCCCCACAACGGCGTGCCAGACGACCAATGCCTTTGGAACCTGTTTGGGCAATGCCGTGTGCCAGGGAGCTGCGGGCTGGGTCTGCCAGGCCACAGTGCCCGCCGCGGAAAGCTGTGACTATCAGGATAACGATTGTGATGGTTCCGTGGACGAGACCTTCCGCAACGGCGATGGCGATTATCACCTCTTTGGCACCTGTGGCACCTGCACCATTTCGTGTTCGGTGGGGTTCCCCAACGCCACGGCCAAGTGTGACGCCGCTCTGGACCCGCCGCGCTGTGTGGTGGACACCTGCAACCCCGGCTACGTCAAGCTGAACGACTTCCAGTGTATCCCCACCATCTCGACGCTGTGTGAGCCTTGCTCGACGGACGGGAACTGCCTCTTGGCCGGGGCGAAGTGTCTGCAATTGGCTGACGGCAAGTTCTGCGGCAGGGCCTGCACGAGCGGGGCTGACTGTCCCGTTGGATTCGGGTGCCAGTCCATTTCGGGTTCGCAACAATGTGTGCCGACGTCCAACACATGCTCGTGCACACCTGCCAGTGTGGGAGTCACCCAGAACTGCTCTGCAACCTGGCCCCCCAATCCCGGCCCGGGCGATCCCTTCACCACCTGTTACGGTACGCAGACCTGCGAGCCGTTGGGGTGGGGCAGTTGCCAACTGCCCACGGAAATCTGCGACGCTCAGGACAACGATTGTGACGGGGTTGTGGATGATGGGTTCATGGTTGGGGGCAAGTATACGGGCGATACCAACTGTGGTCAGTGCGGCAACAACTGCACCTTCCTGTTCTTCCCCAACGCGTTGGCCTCGTGTGACTCGTCGCTGACGGTGCCTTCGTGTGCCATGGACTGCATCGGCGGCTACTTCGATGTGAACGTGAACCCCGCCGACGGGTGTGAGTGCCAGTATCAAAGCGCCACGGACCAGCCCGACCCGCTGGGTGTGGATAGCAACTGCGATGGCGTGGACGGCGAATTCGGCAATTCGATTTTTGTGGCCAAAAATGGCTCGGACAGCAACTCGGGGACCACCGAAGATGCCCCGATGCTGACCATCCAGGCGGCCATGGCCAAGGCTTTGGTCCTTAGCAAACGTGATATCTACGTCGCTACCGGGGTCTATTCTCAGTCGCTGACCATCCTGGCCGGAGTGAAGCTTTATGGCGGATACTCCTCGGACTTCACGGTCAGAAACAAGCTGCTGTACGAAACCGTCATCATGGGCCAGGCCTTCACCGTGGCTCAGCCGGGGGCCGTGAATGTGCTGGACCAGACGGGCACACCGGGCAGCATTGTGGTCGATGGGTTCACCATCTTCGGCAAGAGCAACAACACCTTGGGTGGAAGCTCCTATGCGGTGTATATTCGCGGAACAACGAATGCCTTGGTGTTCAGTAATAACACCATCTACGCTGGCAACGGCGGGGCCGGAAGTGCAGGGACCGGTGGCGCTGTGGGCACCGGGGGTGCCGGTGGCGAAGGTTCTATTGGCGTGAATTCTTTCGAGGTCAGTTCTTACAACTGCGCCAGCGACATGGTTGATCCCGAAGGCTGGGGCGGAAGTGGTGGCACCCGTACTTGCGGGGCGACATCGATTTCTGTGGCTGGTGGCGACGGCGGGGATTCGGCCTGCCCGGTGGGCGGCCAGGCTCCCGTAAGTGCAGAGAATGGGCTTGCAGGTGCCAATGGTGGTGGTGCGGGAGGTGCCGGTGGTTACGATGGTACCTTCAGCTCCTGCTCGTCGTGCACCATTCCCGGCAACGGTTCCTACGAGGGGGCCGACGGAGCGCAGGGGACGGCAGGAACGCCCGGGGTCTCCGGTGCCCCCGGCTGTTCCGTGTCGCCGGCCGTGGGTCTCTCGGGTACGGTCTTGTCGGGGCTCTGGGCTGCCTATGCAGGTGGAACCGGTGCTTCGGGGACCCACGGCGGTGGCGGCGGTGGTGGGGGCGCTGGTGGCGGTGGTGACCGTGCGTCCAGCGGCTGCAACGACCGAATCGGCGCCAGCGGCGGCGGCGGTGGTGCCGGCGGTTGTGCAGGTACTGGCGGCACCGGTGGCACGGGCGGCGGCGGATCGTTCGGCATCTTCCTGTACTACACGGCCACTCCGACATCGATTCCGACGCTGTTGGGCAACACCGTTGAAGGTGGCAGCGGTGGTTCGGGGGGTACGGGCGGCACCGGCGGCACCGGTGGGCCCGGGTCGGCAGGCGGCTTGGGCGGTCTGACGACTTCCGGCGGAAGCAGTCTGTTGTGCACTCGTCGTGGTGGCAACGGCGGCAATGGTGGCTTGGGTGGACACGGGGCCGGCGGCGGCGGTGGCTGCGGCGGCGCTTCGTTTGCTATCTATGCATACGGGTATGGCACGGCCAATCTATCGGCCTACAAGAATCCTGCCAGCAACACGTTGATCCCGGGTGCCGGCGGCGCCGGCGGTCAAGGCGGCCCCTCCATGGGCAACAAGGGGACCGACGGGGCAGCAGGCGCGGCGCTGAACGCGAACTTCTAAACAGGTTCGCTTTGACCGTCGATCATCCCGCTGGGCGGCGTTGGGGCTTGGCGGCCGTCCTCGACGGGCAAAGCCCGCCTCCGGTGCCGCCC
>CAYTWV010000083.1:0-11977 GCA_964442235.1 uncultured Myxococcales bacterium
CGGCTGCTCGGGCAATCCGCATGGGAACGCCCTGGGTCCAGGTGCCCTTGAATAAGGCAGCTCCGTCCGTATCGATTTCCAGGACATCCGGTTGGTAATAGGTCACTCGGATTTCGTTCCCGTACGCTCCGGGGTCGTCGGTCCCGTCACACCCCTTGGTGTACCACCCCGTGGCAGTATTGAACAGAGATACATCATCCAATACAAACATGGTTTCTCGGCTGTACATTTGTTCGTACACAATAAATGGGGCCCCCAGGTCCAGATTCAGTTCAAACTCACCATGCAGGCTGCCTTCGGCAGAGACGCCCACCAGGGCCACGGGTGTTCCCCACATAAAATCGGTGGCTCCCAGCATCGTGCAATAGTTGTGCAAGTTGATGTTGCCCATGCCGCTGGTCATCAAGAACTCGGTGGGAACCTCGGTCCATTCCCCCGGTTCCTGGCACACCGTCACAAACTCCGGTGCGGGCCAGTCGGGTCCATCCCCGTCGATACGAACGGGACTCCCCGCTGCCACGCCGGCATCAAGGGCCTCGGCACACGAGCGATACGCCTGAGCCGGAATATCCGATTCGCAGTAACCATCCAGTCTCACCAGCCCAAACTCACAATCGCAATAACCGGAAAGGCACGCTTCCTGGGCCGAACACTCCGAGCACGACGAGGGCTCGATGTCCCGGAACCCACGCCACAAAATCTGTCCCGCCCCGGTCACCATAAGGATTTCGTCGTCACCCACCAGTTGTTCGGGAACGGGCGAGTCCGAAGACCAACCCGCATAGACCGGATGCAACCCTGACCCCACTCGGTCGACCCTCAGAATCTGCCAAGGGATGGCTTCGCCGTTTGCTCCGGCTACACCAACCAGAAGCAGATAGCAGGCGCCATCGGCCCCGCAGTACCCGTCCAGCCCCGAGATTCCACGTCCCCCGAAATGCCCGGCTTGCGGCACCGTTACAGGCCCGAAATCCCAGGTTCCCTGGTCCAAACGCCACAAATTCGGCAGTGTCGAGGGGAAGGCAGCAAAAGTCAGGGACTCGGCGAGCAGGGGCACAAACCTCTTCTCCACGCCAATGGGCAGGTCCACCTGCTTAGTGGTTCCGTCGGCCAGAGCACACGAATACCGTTCGATGTCGGGATTAAGAGGGTTGTGATCGATCTCCATCTTCGAGCACTTCGCCCATTCCGACGTGGGAGTCAGGAAGGGATTGGGAATCTCCACTTGCCCCAATTCGTCGTCCAGCCGGTAGTACCAACCCGCCCAAAAGACCCCCAGGCATCCATCGGGCAACGTAATAATCGCCGGAAACTCGTCGAAATTCTGCCCTGACATCGGCGTGCCCTCAGGCAGGAAGAAGGGCTTGTAGTCCCCGGGCTGAGTGCCAATCCGCATGAGACCCTGGCACGCCATGGGCGGATTGCACATGTCCGGCATGGTCCCTTCAGTCCAGATCTGCACTTCCCACGCATACTTCGAGCACGTAGAGAGTTCGGAGGGACCCCAGAAGTGCTCGATGAGAGCTTTGCCCGGTCCGGACAACCGAACGACTCCGGTCTGCGTCAACCCCGCTTGTCCGGTGATTCCGCCCAGGATGTCGCCACTGCCAACGGCCCGTAGATCCGTGGGAATCACTGGCTGAACCGGGGTCAGTCGCATCGCTACGGGTCCCACATCGGGCAAGATTCCTTGCACCAGCCAGGCCGTGGGGTCCGTTGGCACCAGCCCCGCTTCCTCAAGCTGCGGGGGCCCGTCCAGATACTTGGGCAGAGGCCGTAACAGCAGGATGCAGCGCTTGTCCACGTTGACCACGGCGGGCTCCTGGCCCGCCAAGGTCCAGCCCTCGGTGGGAAGCACGTTCCCGCTTGGAGCACACACCAGCACATCGGCCCCCGAAGCCTGCAAAAACAAGCCGCCGGCCACTGGAGGCGGCTCCGGAACCCCTGCTTCGGGCAGCTTCACGTTCCAGACATGCTGCCAGATTTCGTCGACGTAAATATCGACCATCCCCACGCCGAACACATCCTCCGTCCCCTCCCACACAAAGCCCTCCTGGGTCCACACCTGAAGGTCGCCATCCCCCAAAGGCACCACGCCTACCACCTGTTGGCCATCGGGAACCTGCACCGCCACCAGGAAGGTCCTCTTCAGCACTCCGTCCACCATATCCAGGCGCCAAACCAGGCCGTCTTCGGAGACCTGGTAGACTTCTCTGTGATTATCGTTGTAGGTGACCACCACAAATTCATCATAGGCGTGCAGGTCCAGCCCCGTTTGGGCCACTCGCCACCACTCGGTTGTAGACCAGACATTGGGAGTGTACCGAGGCGTCAGAAGGCCGTGCCCAAGCAGGCCGCGACCCATAAACAGCGCCTCGACCCCCTGATCGTTCTGGGGGGCAAGACCGATCACCCGGTCAATGTGATCCAGCCCCCACTGCTGAGTCCAGGGGCCCAGGCCAAACCGAAAACCGCCACTGCTGGGGTTCTGCGTCTTCTTCCATGGCGCCCTCGGATCTCCGTCAGATTTCTCCGGGTTCAGCAGCGTGATTCCGCCCGCAAGAATACCTCCATCCCGTGCAAACCCCATGGCCTCCCCCCAGTAGGGGCGATTGCTCTTGAAGCCGCCCATGGAGTTGTACCCCATGATCTGGATGCCCGGGCCGAAATCGAAGAACCAGTCGCTGGGAGTCAGCCCATCGATGTGGAACGGCGTGTAGGCGGCCACAGAGCCGTCGTCGGCATAGACCACGCCATTGGCATCCTGGCAGGGTCCGTAATCCCACTCCTTGGCCGGATCCTTCTCCCAGATGTCCGGATTGATCTCGGCCACGGATGTTCCGTCGGTGCGATAGCAGATCTTCCTGTCGAAGAAGTACTCGGTCACCGACATGCTGTTGCCGTTGGCAAGGGTCTTGAACAACGTCGTCGGCACCACGCCCGGTATACGCATGCCCAATTGTGGCTCCATGTTGCCCGTGGCCTTGTCTTGGGTCACAGAAAAGCCGTGAACTCGGCCCCGAAATCTCTTGGTCAGTTCGGGCAGGGGCTGCATGGCCACACGTTTGGGAAGAATCTGTTCTTGGTCTTCCAAGGGAATGATGGCTTGCGTGGCACTTGCCAGGCCCCGCCCTTCCACAAACTCCTGTGTCCACTTCAACGGAGGCCGATTCTGCGGCGTAGAGTAGAGGTTTCCCTCAAACGGCTGTCGCTCGGCCACCTCGACATCCACTTTCCAGACCCGGCGTCGCCCCCATTCGGTTTCCCGGTTGTCTCCGCCTTCGATTTCGCCGGTCAACAGGGTTTCCCCGTCCTCGCCCCTGACCACCCACTTCATCCCCCGCTTCACCGTTGCGGGAATGACCAGCAGTGGCACATCCAGCGGATCGTTGGTGCCCACGGCACGAAGGACCAGACCTTCCGGGTCCATGGACCAATAGGCCTCTGGTTTCCCCTGGTTCCAGCCCAGTCCCCTCATCCAGATATCCGTCGCTCCGCCGGGGCCCGCTGCTTGTTCAAGAAGCCACGGTTTCCCGAATCGATCGGTGGCACGAGTGATGGAAATGACAACATCAGCTTGGAAAAACTCCGGGTGCTCGGCTACGGGAACTCCTCGAAAGTCCCACCTGGCACCGGGTCGCATTGGCCACAGCGGCTCGTCGTTTGTGGGGCCAAACCCCTCCTCCAACACCTCGAATCTGGCCTTGGGCCCAGTGTTCCCGGTACCCTCATCGCCGTCGGCACAACCGGCGAAGCCAAGAAAGGCCGTGACCGCCATCAGTCGTACGAATCGTTTCGTTTTATTCGTTTTCATTGGCGACTCCGTATGGCACCAATTTGTTCTATTCAGTCACGTAGTAGAAATATCCCGGCCTGAAGCGGTATCGTCCATCCGCTTCTTCGGCCGTGGCCATCAGGTCCGAATAGGTCGGGGCCCCGGGTTGCGTGACTTCGAAGGTATCCAGATTGACCGAAAACTCCGTCGCCGAACCGGTTCCCTCGGTCCAAGTCACCAGGCGAATCCACTGGGGGCCTCGTTCGTCGGGGAAATAGCCCTGGATTTCGGAATCGTTCGAGCCGCCCGGGATTTGGATTTCCATCTCATACAAACGCCCACGCAAATCAAAGAGGCTGACGGTCCCGGGACCCAGCGAACCGGGACTGACCAGGGCCACCGGAGGTCCATAGCTGTGGATAAGGGGCAGAACAGAGTCCGCCGGTATCTCCTCACAGGTCGTTCCGCTGCAGTACATCGGTTCGGGTCCCATCAGGTACGTAAGCTGCTGGTCGAAGCTGCCCAGGAATTCCCGCTGGCCGTAAGGCGGTTCCGTAACGGCGGCACCGCTGTGGCCCGACGACTCCCACTCTATGTGCTGAAGTTTGCGGGGGTCCTCCTGGTCGGTCCGAGGGTCCGCAAGCAGGTGCAGGACGTGGTTGGGCGTCAGTTGCGAAACCCCCAAAACCTTCATCTTCAGCCACTGGGGGATCTGGGGACAGGCCGGATCCACACACGCGCTTCCCAACGAGCCTTCGCCCCGGCTGAAATCAGGTTGGCTCGAGCCTGCGTCGAACGCGATCAGGTTTGGGCTGAAGGCCCAGACGCCTTGCCCTTCGCTGTTTTCTGCCGGAATCGCCAACACCTTCAAGACCAGCACGTTGCCCGCCGCGTCCGAAAATACCTGGGTGGGCAAGACCCCATCCGACAAAGCAAGCATACGGTCCGAGGGAATCTGGCCTCGCACCACCCATGCATTCGACACAGCGTCATAATCATAGACGGTTCCCTTCAAGGCATCGGCAGACCGAACGACCGCCGCGCCGGACGTCGCACTTGAAAAATGCACGGCCATCAGTTTTCCGGAAAGTCCGCCATCGGGGAACCCAATTTCCTCTGCTTTGGCCTCGGGAAAGGTCACTCGAAGAACCGACTGCCCATCCGAGGCGGGCACAAACCCCACCATACCCACCACGTCGGCAGGCCGGGATGCGACGTCGGTATCCGAAGCAATCCCATCGGACTTCTGCGTTTGTGCGGGGTCCCCGCTATCACACCCCATCCCAGCCCAGAACGCTGCGCAAACCACCGCCACACACCCAACACGTTGCCGGTTCGTCATGGTCCCTTTGCTCCCACTGCCTGGACGTTATCCGCCTATTGGATACGCCAAGCGGACGGGCAAGTCACGTTGAAAGCGGACGGGAATCCCGAAGAGATGCGCAGGAACCACCTAAGAGTTAACGTAAAATAGTGCATCGTTTACGGGAATATGTGATCGACTGTTGGCTCTGGATAATGTTGATTTGGGCGAATTTAAATATGAAAAGAACCGCTTGCCGAACCCTAAACGACTGGCCCGATATCCCGATCCGCCCCCCAGTCGTTTACCCCGAGCCGGCCAAAGGCCGAGTCGAGGGGTAGGACCGAGATACGAAGTCGCTGGTTTAGTTTTTATCCCAGGGGGCGCCAGCCGCATAGATGGCCTGATAACCATTAGCATCAAAGTCAACGAACACGGGATTGGTTACAGAGAAGGGCTGTTTGCCCGAAACGGGCACCATCTCGTGCTCCGCAAGACTGGAACCGGCCAGAACCACAATCCAGGCATCGGAGACCAGATCCAGGTTTGTGGTCTCGTCCAGCCGCAGCACAACTCCCGTCTCAACCGGAGTGAACTCTTTCACCATCTCGCCGTTGACAAAGACCCGGACAAACTCCAGCCCCATCCATTCGGGGGCCTCGACCACCACATGAACTTCGACGGAAGTCCCTGCGGCAGTGACCGTTTCGCCCAGCCCCTTCCCGTCGACGGTCAGGCGGATGACCGGGCCACCCAGAACGACGGATCCATGGTCCTTGACGTTCTGATAGACCTCGTCCAAGTCGATTTCTCCCGGAAGATCCGTGGAGGACATGACCATGTTGCGGGGGTTTCCATAGTTGCCTCGGTAGTGATGTTCGTCCGAACCGCCGATGGCAGCGATGGAGTAGCCTCGATTAAGAAGATTAAACCAGGCGGGAAGGTTCTCGGTCAGGATCGAGTTCAGGTTGTCGTCCTTGTTATAGACCTCCAATGCGTCCACCAGATGCAGGTTCAGCTTGGGCTCTGCGTCGGCGGGGTTCGAGGTCGCAGTGACACCGTAGGTCTCGAAAGTTGCGCCGCCCCTGTACGGGTGATTGACCGCCAGGAAGAAGCAGCCGAACTCTTCACGGGCTTGGGTATAGATTTCGGTGGCCGTTGTGGGCCGGACGACCTTTCCATTCTCGTCGTACTGCATGTATTGCACCGCAAAATAGGTCGGGTACGTGGGTGGGGTGGCACAATGTGCTGCCGTAGTATGCCCCCACAGCGGGGAGACTTCGCAACCAAGGGAACTCTTGATCTGGCCCTCGACGCCCATCTCCTGGATGGTCGGCTGGCGGGTACCAAAGAAGTCGTGATCCGTCGGAGTCATCAGTTCGATTCCGTTAGCCAGGGCGTTGGCGATGCGGTCCTGGACCCACACCGAGCTGTCGATGCTGTTCTCGGTGTGCTCGTGGCTGTTCATCATGACAAAACCGGTGGTGTCCACGGCCTCGTGGATCTTGGCAGACAGATCGACCACCTGGCCAGCGACCACCTTGACGTTCTTGCGTTCGATGCTCCAAACAAGACCTCTGGCTACCGTGGCGGTGTAATCGCCCGCCAGAATGGGGAACGTGGCTTCGCCATTCTGAATGGCGACGTACTGAGTCACTCCCGTGGTCCACGGGGCATCCGCACCGGACTGCAGGGTCAGCGCGGCAGGGATGGGGGCGTTGGCCTCGTCGGTCACACTGACCCGAAGCCACCCGGCCGCATTGGCGGTCAGGGGAACCAGATTGGTCCCGTCGGAGGTGATTTCCACTGAAGGTAACACGGTTTCCTGAGCACCCGGTAGAGTCAGGTGGAATTCATAGGTACCGGGTTCCAGATGCAACACGGCCTGACCCTCGGAATTCGGGGTGGTGGCCGTGACCCAGCCCTTTGTGCCTTCTCCGCTGCTCTTTCGAACCCGAATCAGTGCTTTGTTCATCTCGGACCACTGATCCGACAGGCTGACCTGGACCTGAACCTCCTTGCCTTGCTCCTCTTCCCTGATCGCTTTGGCTTTGGCCCTGATGTCTTCGATGGTGCCTTCCCCAACGATGAAGAACTGGCGACTGACTACCTCGCCCCCTGTCGGGATGGAATAGGTGCCTCCCGACAGAATGGTCAACTTGTCGAATGCCAGCATCAGCTTGATGGTCTTGCCTTTGGGCAGGGTCACTCCATAAGAGACTTTGCCATCGGCGCTGGCCAGCCAGCTCGCTGAGGAATCCGAGAGGAGGCAGTCTTGATCATTCCCACAATCGTCATAAAACGCCGTGGTTCGGCTGCTGAACTGCAAAAACTGCCCCACGTCAACCTTCATCGGACTCTGTGCCAGGATGTACTCCACGGTGACCTCGACCCCCAACGGCGACGTCGGGAACGCCGAATCCACCAGCGACATGCCGCCATCGGTCCCCTTAAATCGCACGATGGCCGTGCCCGATTTGGCCCCATCGTCCACGATGGTCATGTCCGAGGGGTAGAAGATCCTGGCCAGACCGGTCATGGGGAACATCTCAAAAAACGTATCTGCGGCCGCTTCACCATCGGCTCTGACAAGATCGGCATCCACCAAAGCACCGCCATAGGGCGAGTAGAGGCTGTGTTTCTGGTTCCTGATCACGAACCGAACCACCTCGTTTTGAATGACCACGTCTCCCACAATACCCGCACTGACCGGACCGGGAATGAGCTGGTCCTGGGAAGTGGCCACAAACGCCACGGCCCCCCCGGGAATCCCCGTGGTGTCGCCCTTCTCATCCGTAACGAGGTCGTTGGGCGTCGTAGCGTCATCGTTCAAGTCGGTGCGGGTATCACCCTTTGAGTCAGGGCCACGCACATCCAGCGCCGTATCTTCGCCCGTGGAGTCTACAACCGAGTTTGATTTGTCCCCGGAACAAGCCGGGAACAGAGTCACAAAGAGGACAAAAGGAAGGACTCTGATGTTCATGATTGCACTTGCCTCAGTAAGAAAAAGCGCTGCCCATTCCGGGTCAAAGAAATAGCCTGGCGGCCTGTGCCAATTTGGCACTCAAGCCATTTTCTAACACTATTCAAACATCGCCGCAACCCTGGCGCGCCGTCGCCGCAGGCTTTCTCCACAGTTCCAATAGGCGTTCGGAGCCCTGTTGTTGTTGACTCGGGGTAAACGACTGGGGGGTGGATCGGGATATTGGGCCAGTCGTTTCGGGATCGAGGACGAGGGACCGGAGCCTCATTCGGCTGGGTGAAACGTGATTTCGAAAACCTGATAGGCAAAGACGTCGCTCGACGTATTGGCCAGGATCAGCGTGCGTGCCTCCAGATCCGTCAGGTCCGCCCCGACCAGGTCGAAGTCCGCAGCGGGGATGCTGGTCGTGAGTAATGCGGCCGTGCCTGACTGGAACGCCAGGTTAATCTCGGAGTAAAGGGTTAGGCCAGATGCCTGGGCCACAACGTACTGCTGACCGGTCACGAACCCCGCCGTCAGTTCGGCCGCTCCCGACGCTCCCTGAACCCTGTTGTTTGCGTCCACCAATAACACCAATCCGCTGACCGCAATAGTGTAATCCGGCGTCGCTACCATGCCTGTCGTCGCGCTGAATTGATATACATAGGCATGGCTGCACATGAAGCTCCACATGTGCTCTGCTTCCATGGCAACGCCCAATTCGTCCATCACTTCGGTGCTTATCAAGGCCGTGTAGATTCGGTCTAACTCCAACGCAGTCAGCGGGAAGAACGTCGCCGTACGGGACACATCGTCGTAGGCCACGGTGCCGACCACCTGCGTTGACCCTTGCCAGAGCGTAAACACCGATTCGTCGATGGTCGCAGGGTCCATGTCGGTGCTGAACGTAGCCGAAATGACCGTCGTCACGCTCACGGCCCCAGAGTCTGCCGGGACCGTGGAGATAACCCATGGAGGGGGACCTGTTACGGTATCCCTGTCCAACGGGAACTGGACAACCCGTCCTCCGCAGGCGGGGGCGCAGCAGGCCAGTACTAATAGACTCGCCGTCATCAGGCAGCTCAACGGTTCGGTTTTGACGTTCACGGTGCAACCTCCCCTACGGTGTTGCTGTCCAAGGTCACCGCACCCCCGACGGCCAGTGCCCGGCCATTCAGGGTAGCGCCGGCAACGATCGTAATTGACTGATCCGCCATGATGGTTCCGGCAAAGTCGCACAGGGCCCCAAGGGTGGCGGAACTGCCCACTTGCCAGAAGATGTTGGCTGAATTGGCCCCGTTAATGAGGATCAATCGGCGGTCGGAATCGACAATCAGTGTAGAGCCGATTTGGAAGACGAAGACCGCGTCCACTTCGCCCAGGGCGTCCAGCGTCAAATCGCCGGAGGAAACGGCCAGCGAAGTATCCGCATGATATAAGCCAGGAGTCAGTGTCTGGCCACCGACATCCCCGGTCAGCGCAATGGGGCACACCGACCGAGCCTGGGCCTCGGCGTAGGCGTCGGACAGATCCGCTTTGGCGGTGGCGGCGGTGGAATCGGCCAGATGAAAGGTTCCGGAGATGACTCCCGGCGGGAACCCCGTTGCGGCGGACCCCGGGCTGACCCCAAGGTCCCCTGTAATCACCGTATCGCCCGTGTTTGTAACCGTCGATGCTGCCAGAACCGCAAAATCAACGGCGGTACCAAGATCCAAGGGTGCCTGGCTGCAAAGTGCCGTCGTGAAAGACCACGTGAAATCCTCGGCAAGTGGGGTGTCCCCGATGTCCTTGGCCCCGGTCGTAATTGTGGCCTGATACAACAGTCCAAGTTCCAGCGCTGCCCACGGAGTCAGAGTCGCTACGCTGGTGGCCTCATCGTATGAAATCGAGGCGTCGATTGAGGTCAATCCTTGATATAACGTGAAAGTAAGAGAAGTTATTGTTGCTGGGTCCATTGACACGCTGAATGTGGCAGTGGGTCGAATGGCGATTGTGACATCGAGAGCTTCGTTCAAGGGAGAGGTAGCGATGACTGTGGGCGGAATGGGGACGGCGACGTTCTGGTCGGAAACCAGGGCCGGGTCGTCCGAGTACCTGAGGGTCAACATGAAGTCGGCAGCAAAGAGGTCCGAACTGAGCTTGGCGTTGGCATAGAAATCCATCGGGGTCCCGAATACCGAAGGGGCTGGCTGGAAGCTGGTGCTTAGCGGAATCGTCGGGACGGCTTCCAGAAGTCCAAGGATGGTACGCACGCCGGTCACGGTCAGTTGGCAGTCCAGGTCGTTCACCGCCACCGACAGCACCGGATGGTCCAGTACTGCGTCCTGCGCAAAAGCGACGCTCCAGGCGCCCGCTCGGTCCCTGCAACCGGTCCCGTACGTACCATTAATGGAGTCCGGCTCCCCTCCCGACAGGGCATACCTCGAACCATCGACGGCGATACCGCTGCCTTGTACCGATTCCTCGTCCTGACAGGCGGGTTGCATCAACAACACACCCGCCAGCGCACCAAGGAATCCGGTAAACAAGGCATTCCGAAGTTGGGTCCACCGGTATTTCAGCCGGAATGGCATTCACAAACCCCACGGAAAGAGTTGACTTGAGACTACGGCGCCGGGTTGAAAGTGATCTCAAAGGCCTGGTACGAAGCGACGCCATCGTCAACGCTGGTGTTGGCGATAATCAGCGTTCGCAGCGTGGTCCCAGCCGTCAAGTCTGCGCCAACCAGCGTGAAGGCCGCTGCGGGAATGGTAAGAGTAAGTGCCGCAGGCGTCCCAGCAAGGAAGGCAGCATCGATGGCTGCGTAGGTGGTCAGGCCACCACCCTCGACCACAACGTACTGCTGGCCGGCCACCAGGGCTTCCGTCAAGTCAGCCGTTCCCGTGACCGACTGGACCACGTCATTGGCGTCGGTAAGCACAAGAAGCCCCTGAACATCGATGGCGTAGTCAGGTGCCGCAATGGCGCCCGAGGTCACGGCCGTGGCGACGACTTCCACCAGGCTGGCAGTGTTGTCTGCGACGGCCAGGGCAGGATCATCAGAGAAGAGCACCGTAAGCACAAAATCGTCGGCAAACAGGTCCGAGCTAAGCTTCGCGTTGGCATAGAATTCGCCGAAGGACGATGCCGCTGCATTGTAACTGGTAGCCAGGACGATGGCCGGCACCGCTGGCATGATTCCCGTGGGACCTTCCACGTCGGTGTGCAGGGACGTCAGGGTGAGGACGCAGTCAGTATCGTTCAGAGCTACGGTCAACGGAGCGTAGTCAAGCGGCGCATCCACGGCGATTTCAACGCTCCAGGTATCGCCCGAGTGGTTCCTGCAGCCGGTGCCGTAGGTCCCGTTTACAGATCTCAATTGCAGAACGTTCAACGCCTGGGTCATCCGTTCGATGGCCACAGCGCTGCCGAACGCCTCTTCCTCGTTTCCGCAGGCGGTCTGCGTGAAAAGGGCCGCCAGAACGATGCACAGCGAACCAAGATGTCTCACTTTTGTAAACGTCATGTCATTGAACCTCTGCCTATTCCGAAAGCCTCAGTTGGTCCGGTAGATCCAGATTTCCCTCTGCTTTCTCACACCTCATCGCGCACCCGGCCCCTCTTGGCTTCAGCCGCAAATGGCACCCGGCCTCGACTGGGAGAACCTCCCTGTTCCTGCATTTCTTGTGCCGCGTTCGGGTCGTTAGCAGATCTCTCCACGCCGGAAGTGGACTTCACTGCGGTCTCAGGCTCTCTGGTGACGATTGGCCAATGATCGCCGCGACTGACCCACCGAAGCTCTGAACCCGGAAATAGACGTCAGTTTGGTATGGCTTCCATCATTTCAATGGAGATCCAAACGGGCCGGTTCTTGGTCGTGATTGGCTTGCGCCTTGGGGCCGGAGGCGCAGGTTCAGATCTGCGACACGGTCACCACGACATACCCGGATTTGGCCCC
>CAYTWV010000084.1:0-11972 GCA_964442235.1 uncultured Myxococcales bacterium
AACAGCGCAAATGAAGCCGGAACATTCAAGGCCAGCAAAATCACCAGCCTGATTAGAATCGCCTTGCCCACCACTTGGCGCAGCCACAAGTCCACCAGCAGCGCTGCCGTCAGTGAAACGGGAATCAAGGCGTACGAAGTGAATCTTGCGGAATAGGTAACCAGAATCACACAAAACGCCAGGACCAGGGTGGCCCAAAGGCGAACAAACGGGGCGTCTCGCAACTTCCAGAAGCCCCACAGGGCCAACCCCAACGGCACGACCATCGAGCGCAGCCCAAACAGCGGGTTGAAATAGGCTTTCAAGACCCACCAGAACGTGGGCCGCAGTTTGTCCGCCTCAACATGGTCCACCGAATGGTTCAGCACCATGAAATAGCCTTGCAGCACGAACCCGGGGACCAGCCCCAGCAACAAAGGCCACAACTTTCGCCGGCCCTCGATATTTCCCAACCTCCGTTCCCAAAGCTGCGATGCGATCAGCGCACCGGCAAACAGGAACGGCGTGGCGCTGTGCAGCAGCAGCATCAACGCAATGGACAACCCCGCAACCCACTCCCGACGGCGTACATACCCCCACAACCCCACACTGATCAGCGACAACTCCAGGGCCTCGGGGATGGCAAGGTGGGTCCTGGCCGCAAAGGGGAACGTGGTCGCCAGAATCATGACCGCCAAAAACGCCCCCCTGGCTGACAGCACGGCGCGGGCCAACAATAAAAAGGCCAGCATGGCAAGGGGGAAGAACGTCGCCTGCATCGCCATGGACAGGTCTTCCAAACTGGCCCCGGTCACCTGATTAATCCCCGCCATCATCCAGTGGAAAAGCGGGGGGTACACATGCGGTCGGGCGTCGGGAGCCAGGAACCAAGAGTCCGTAGCCGGCAGATAATCCCCCGTCTGGACCATTTCTCGAGCCACGACCAGATGATAGAAGATATCGTCACTTAACAGCCGAGCCCTGACCTGGGGAAACAGGCCCGAGAACAGAGCCGCCGTAGCCGCAATCAAGACCAGCGAGGCAACCAGGTACCGTCGGTCCCCTTGAGCCCCGTATCGGTAATCCCGAATGGCCTGGCCAGCCTGGTTCGCCACGTCGTCGGCCCGGTCCTGCGTCAACGGGGACCCGACCAAACTTTCTTGTCCATCACTCCCCTGCGGGGTCAGGTGTTCGCTCATGCTCTTCTTTTATCCCCTTCGTGGTTCCGCCCGGAACCAGCGCCAAAACACCCAGCAACAGATTCAGGACCGAGGCCTTGATCGATAACACAATCTGACTGGTCAGACCCAAAACCGGGTCCAAGCCAAGCATGGCAAACAAAGCATATCCGCTGGCTTCCGTGGTCCCCACCTTGGTGGGAAACAGTGCCACCAGATAACTCATGACCGAAAGCCCTGCCCATGCAACGGCCCCCGAAGCCACACTCTGCTCGGGATCCAGAATCATCATCACGACAATCAGGGTGGCACACGAAACCGCCCGGGCCCCCAACTGATAACAAAGCACTAGCCAGTACTTCAACGGCTCACGGGAATAGAAGCTTTGGATGGTCGTATCCAGCCCACGGGCCTTCTCCAGCATCTCGTCGGGGTTCTTGCGCAACACCCGAATCGCCTTCAAAAGACGAATCACCACACCGGCGCCGCCTACTCGCACCACCACTCGAAACAGCACGTAGGGCAGGAACGACGCCAACACCGGCAGGACCATCAACCCGGCCATGCGCCGCACTTCATCGGAGGTCGTGGCGAACCAGCCCACCCCCAACGCAACGACGGCCATGATGGGCTTGCTTAACTTCGCAACATAGTTCCAAACCACCGTCCCCGAAACCGCTTCGGGCCACTGAATGTACCGGCTGAGCAACGCCCCTTTAACCACTTCACCCGCCTCAAACGGGATGTATCGGTTCACAAAGGCACCCGCCTGATTGCAGCCCAGCACCCGAAACAACGGCAATCGTTTGGGAAACGCCGTTTGGAACGCCATGGCGTCAAGCACCGACTCGACCACTCCCAACATCAACAGTTGAACGATTCCAACCGCCCCTAACCGCATCACATAGTCGCTGAACTTCTCCAGACCGCTGCCCACCAGAAGCCAGACCAAGCCCCCCAAACCCAGAAGCAGAATGCCGATTCGAGGCACCCACCGCTTCGCCCACTTGCCCCATCCAGCTTGCTGGGCCGCCATGTTCATAACCCCTACCAGCGAGCTCGCTTAATGAAGATATGGATAAATAATAGAGCGAACACCCCAACTGTGCCACCAGTAGAAATCGCCAGAACCAGAGGAAGCGGATACCAGAAAACCGTGGCAATAAAGTAGACCAACAGGAACGAGTCTCGCCAAAAGATTTTCTTGATATAGCTAATCAGAGATTTACTTTCCCAAATAACCGTCTTGGGTTTTCCCTGGTCCAACCACCAGTAAAGACCAATCCCGTGTTTGTACTTGCTGTGCCACTGGAAGAACGCATAGGTGATCGAGACTGCTCCCGCAAACACCCCCATCCACGTGAACCATGGGAACTGCCAGGAACCCGCCAGGTTGTAGCCCACGGCCGCCAGGAAGATGGCATTGACCCACTCATCCCAAATCGAGTCGTACCAGCCCCCAAAGTCCGAGCTTTGATACTTCATGCGGGCGATTTCGCCGTCACAGCCATCCAGAATCGAGCTGAACTGCATCAGCGCAGCGCCCGCCACCGCCCACAGGTACCCACCCTGAATCATGGCCAGGGAAGCCGTCAGGCCAATCAGACCCGTTACCGTGGTCATCCAGTTTGGCGAGATGGGGAACGGCAGAATCAACCGGGTGATTGGAATGGAAATGCGCCGATTCACGGCCTGGGCCGCCAAACCACCCGGCCTAAGCCGAAGTCGCTTCAACATGAACCAGGCAGCGGCCTTGGCCTCTTTGGGGGTCGAAACACGCTGCCAGAAAGCCTGTGCCGGAGTCAGTCGCTTGACCGAAACCGACCCGGACTTCTCAAGTTGGGCGATGGCTTCCAGAAGCTGAGGGAAGTGGCCCGGCCTCATGGCCGATAAGGACTTCGCCGCCTGCGCTCCCAGCTTGACCGCCGGAGTTCCGGACCAGCGGCTGTCCTCCAGGAGCAGAACCTCTGATGGCTGGCACGCCGTATCCCGAAATGGCTCCAACGCCTCCTGCTCAAAAACAGAGGCCGCATCGGCCACCAGCAGTCCGGTTTCGGCCGAAGCAAGGTGGTCGGGCAAACCGTCGGGTAGCGACGAGATGGCCTCAAATCTGGCGGCCCTTAATCCCCGATTCCACCGCTCCGGCAAGGCCAACCCCGCCGCAACGGCCCTCTCCAACCCCGGTTCCAGCAGAATCAGGGCTACCCCATTGGACATGCTCATGCAGATTTACTCCAGATACTGAGGCAGATTCTTCAGAATTCGTTCGGCATTACCCAGGTCTTCCTGGTTGTCCACTTCCAGCCAGCGAACCCCCGAAGCGTCATAGATGTACGGGCGACTGCCATCATCGGCCAATCGCTGCTGAATTCCCTCGACGTTGGACATTCCGCCCGATGAGGCGATGACTGCGTCCAGCGCATCCAGATACTTGGGCAGGAACGGACCCGGAATATACGTACTGCCGATATAGCCGGCCTGGTACTCGGTCAGGGTCTTGCTGATTTGCACCACCCGGCGCTCGCCGTCCAGCCAGACCTTCATGTCGTCGGCGAACAACGGCCGGTCAAAATCCACAAACCCCGTGGGTGCATCGGTCGGATGCGTCTGGCCCAAGAACGTGCGCAGCATCTTCTTGGGATAGAGGTGGTCCACGTTCATCATGATCGTGTCGCCGTTCAGGTAGCCCCTGGCAGCGTTCAGGGTCAGCACACTGCCCTTGCGATAGTCCGAGTTGACGGCAAACGTCAGACCAGGGCGCGACCCAACCTTGGAGTGCAGAAGGTCCGCACCAAAACCGCCCACCACACACACCTGAGAGATGCCTGCCCCCTGCACATAGTCCAGAACCCGCTCAATGAGGGTTCTTCCGTTCACTTCCACCAGGGCCTTGGGCAGGTCCCGAGTGCGGTCCAAAAGACGGGTTCCCATCCCCGCGGCAAGAATAACGGCTTTCATCGCATTTCCCTCCAGGCAGCTATGTTTGCACGGACGTTCAGCTCAGCAAAGCCACGACATCGGCCAACGTGTCCACCAGGGGGAATGCGTCTTTGCCGAACAGCTGAATGAATCGCTGCGGGTCAACCGTACCGGTTCTGGCCATGAACATCAAGCCGCCTGCAAGGGCCAACTCGCCGTCTCGAACCGAATCCCCCACAAAACACATCTGCTGTCGGCTAACCCCCAACTCCTTCTCCACAAAGGCGAAGTGAGACTCCCCTTTGCACATGCCTTTCCCGTACCCCAAAACCAGGTCGAAGCGCACGGACTGCGTCTCCAGGAACTTCTCCACGATGGGCGTGAAATTGTTCGAAGAAACCACGGTCTTCACGCCCAGTTTCCGGAACTGTTCGACGGCAGGCCCCACATCGGGAAACAGCCCTTTGGACTCGTAGGCGTGCAACTTGTCCCGCTCGAACTCCTCGGACACCCGCTCATTAAGAGGACTGGCCGGATGCAATACCGCCAACTGCTGAAAAAACGGGATGCCGCTGGTCGCCAGATAGGCCTGGCGCCCCTCCTCGATGGTTCCCCCGAAATAGCTGGCCATCAACCGCCCCGCCACATCCGCAAAGGCCCCCATGGTATCCACCAGAGTCCCGTCGAAATCGAATAGAATGACTTTTGAATTTTTGTAGTTTTGCATGGTTCCCGCACCACCTGTTTTGGTAGGGGCAAACGCCTCGGAAAACCAGCACCCCCGCCGGAATCCCCGATGCCCGGGCAACTTACGGGAGCGCCCAAGGGGTGTCAAGGGTAATAGGCACCTGTCAGATCCTCTGGGCCGCCAACAAAAACCAGTTGAAGGCCCACGGAGCGCCCGCTACCTGGGCCCGAAAGGCAGATTTCACACCCATCGCAACCTTCTTGTAGTGTGGATTGCCGGTCAACTCTGCCAATAATGCGCAGTTCATCAGTTGCATGGAATTCCCCGAGGGAATGGCCCCGTCATACAGCGGCCTCTGCCTCACGATGACATCCACCGCATCGGACGAGGAGCTATAGAACCCTCCGTCGGGACCCAGAAAGCGCTCCAGACTGCCCTGGAACAACGTTTCCGCCGCCTGCAAGGCCCCGGGATCACCCGTGGCCTTCGCCACACAAGCGGCCCCGTAAGTTAAAAAGGCGTAGTCATCCAGCATGCCGGGGATCCCCTTAGGATCCGAGTTGAAGGTGTGCAGCAGATGTCCGGTTGGGGAAAGGCGAGAATCCAACAGGTGATTCAGGGCCGTTCGTGCGGCCTCTATCCAGGCCGGGACCCCAAGGCCACTTCCCGCCCGGGCAAGCGCCGCAATGGCCAGACCATTCCAATCGGTGAGCACTTTGTCATCCAATCCAGGCCGAACTCTGCGCCCTCGGGCTTCCAAAAGGCGTAGGCGCAAGTGATGCGCCAGTTCCAGCGCCTCAGGGACCGACAATCCCAGGCTATTTGCCAGTTCCTCCGGTTCTTCCGGGACTTCCAGCACATACCGACCACCTTCCAGGTCCGCAGCACGGCCACGCCACCCAAAAACGGTCTGAGCCGCCACCGCATCGGCCTCGCCAAGAACCTCGGCCAATTCTCCGGGCGTCCAAGAATAAAAACGCCCCTCTTCCCCCTCTGAATCGGCATCCAACGAGGAGAAGAAGGCGCCCTCGGGACTTCGCAGTTCTCGCATCAGGAACTCTGCTGTGCGGTGCACGGCGGTATCGAACCCCGCTTGGGGCTCATGTTGGTGTGCGCGGGTAAGTGCCATAACCATCATGGCCTGGTCGTAAAGCATCTTTTCGAAATGGGGTATACGCCAGTGCCAATCGGTAGCGTAACGATGAAACCCACCTCCCAACTGATCGTTCACTCCGGCCGAAACCATTTTGCGAAGGGTGAAGAGGGCGGTTTCCGCTGCGCTGGGCCGGTCCGAGGTGTCGCCTTGTTCCAGCATCAGCATCAACGTGTGAGGCACCAGGAACTTCGGAGGATACCCGTACCCGCCATGTTTCGGGTCAAACTGCTCCAATAGATGCGTTTGGGCCCGGACCGCAGCGGCATCGACCCAATCGGCGGACGTTGTTTCATTGGCCTGCCCCACCTGCTCGGCCTGCTGCAGCACCGCCAGAATGGACTGGGCGCTCTCGTCCACTTCGGGTCGTCGAAACTGCCACGCTCGGGCAAGCTGGCCCAGCAGGTCCATCAATCCAGGCATGCCTTTTCGTGCCACTTTGGGGAAGTAGGTTCCGGCGAAGAAGGGCAGAAGGTCCGGAGTCAGTACGGCAGTCAACGGCCAGCCCCCTCACCCGGTCATCAACTGGCAAGCGGCCATATAGACCGAATCCAGGTCGGGGCGCTCCTCTCGGTCGACCTTCACCGAGACAAAGTGCTGGTTCAATAAAGCCGCAACCTCCGGGTCCTCAAAGGACTCGTGAGCCATGACATGGCACCAGTGGCAGGCGGAATAGCCGACGCTCAGGAATATGGGACGGTCCAGTTCCTTGGCCAGTTGCAGGGCCTCCGGGCCCCATGCAAACCAGTGCACCGGATTGTCTGCATGCTGCCGCAAATAGGGGCTTCGCTCGGAGATCAAACGGTTGGATGGGACATTATCATGCATGGCAACTCCTGGTTGGTACTTTCCTGCTGCGACCAAACATAGTCAGATCGAACGGCGAGGGCCCGGCGGGCAAGGCGGACTGAGTGGCGGCAGCGCAGACGTGCTTTGCACGGCGAGCACGACCGACCTCAGGCCAACGCAGCCCACCGGGATGATCGGCGGTCGAGATGGCTATGTTTAGGAATTGCGGCGGCGGATTGACAGACCCAGCAATGCTGCCAACAGAAGCATCAGGGTCGACCCATACGACGAAGTGGAATTCGAGGAGCCCAGGCTGCAGCCGTCGCTCTTCTTCTTGGGGGCAGCGGGCTCGGCAACTTGAACGTCGTCACCAACCTGGAAATCAAACTCAGGCTGGGCCGAATCCGGTTCCACAGTCTCTTCCACCACATCCGGAAGCGGCTCGACGGCCTCGACGGCCTCGATAAGTTGCGACCCATCGTGGAAGATCTGCTCACACCGCCGGGTGACCGCCCCACGGCTGTCTTTGGCTTCCAAGGTAACCCAATAGGACCCATAGGGAAGGTCGACGCTGTGTTCAGCCTGATCCGACGTGCCATCGGGCTGGACAAAGCAGTCTTGAGCGGACCACGACCAAACGTAGCTCACCTCGTCCCCATCGGGGTCCCAAGCGCAACTGGGAGACAATTCCAGACCCGCTGGCGTGGTCACAGAGTGAATTCCTGCAACCGGCGGGAAGTTGGCTCGAAGTGCCACAACCGAAACCCATGCAAAGCCTGCATCCCGGTCCTCGGGAGGCAAGAAGGCATCGTTCACAAAGGCCACGGAAACGGTATGTGTGCCCTTCTCAACCTGGGCATCGGCATAGAACGTATCCACGTGTCCCGAGAACGTAAACGTGCCGGCCAACTTGCCGTCAACCAGGATTTCCGGCGCCGGATAGATGTTGTTGGCTGGTCGCCCCTTGCCTGCTACCAGGATTCGATAGGGGCCATTGGCCGGGAACTCCAGGGTGGTGGTTAAGGAACCGTTGTCGCGCAGCCAATAGAGCCCATCGTCCTCAAGCCCGTGCAGTTGGCTGTCTACCACATCAAACTGCGATGCAGGAAGCGTGATACCGATGGGTGTATCCACAGGCACAGCCTGGTCCGCCAGGAAGCGGCTGATCAGCCCCAACCCGCCGATGTTCCCCCCAGCGACATCCCAGCGCCCAGCCCCGTCCAGCACCATGGGATAACCCCAAGCAGAGGTACGCATCCAGAGGGCCGGCAACGTATCCAACTGGGCTTCGGGCATCTCGGCAACACTTCCCGCTGCCAACGACGTGATACACACTGAAGCGGCATGGCCAGTCAACACATCCAGGACCTGGCTCTCATTGCGAATGCGCAGTACCCCATCCAGCGCCACGCCCAAAGGCAGCACAGCCGTGGCCTGGACGTCATCGCCGGGAACCAACACCACAGCCTGGGTCTGTTCTCCCGAGAGTGACACCACAACGGGGTCCGTAAGGGGACTGGAGACATCCGCCACAAGGTCAACTCGAATGGGAATCCCGGCAGCTTCTTCCAGCGTAATCCAAACTTCCTCGCCGGGTCCGATACAGCCTTCTGCCCCCGATAAATCTTGTGGCCCAAAGGTTTGTACCACGTCGGCCCCAGGCACAAATCCAGCCGCAAGGTCAGGCAGGCCGGCAACTGGGAAGAGGGATTCGTAGAATTGGTCGGCCATCTCCCTCCGCTGCTTCTGGGTGGGAACCAGCGGAAGCGCCAGTGTTGGTGCCTGAGATAGTCCCGCAGTCTTCCAGGGAGTAAGCTGTGCGGCCTGACCCAGATTCGTCAACACCAGCCAGGCCAGTTTCATGGCAGGGTACTGCTTTCCCAACCCCGACAACACCGAGTCGGTCAAGGCAGTGGCAACGGGTTGCACCAGCACTTCCGCACACTCCTGGGCCATTTCCGCAGGCAATCCGGGCACTCCCAGAGCCTGAAGCACCATGGAGAGAGCGGATTCGGTCGCAGCCACCCGCGGGGAAACCCGCAAGGTCCCCGAATGGGTCGCGGCATACTCCACCAGACGCCCCAACAGCACCTTGGCCACGGGTTCTTGAGCCAGCAGAGGGCCCAAATCAAGCTGCACCAGCAGTAAGGTCCCTTGGCCACGAAGCACTTCGGCGACCACACACCCTTGGGCCGAAGCGCTTGATGGCGCCGAAACCAGGCACCGGAAGGCACCCCAAAGGGGCGGCACGATGACCGAATCTCCGACCAGACCATCGGTAGACTTCCAACCGTCCAGATCCTGGGCTTCAAGCCCCTCGGTCACCGGGTGGCCGGGCAAGCCGCGCAACACTCGAGGCGCCCCGGGAAGCACCTGGAAGGGCAATATGCCTTCGTAGGATTCCTGCTTGAAGACCACCAGAGTCCCACCCGTTTCCACGTAATACAGCAACAACTGCTCTACGTCCTGATAGACCCTCTTGGCCACTGGAGTCGAAACCAGGGACTTGAAGGCCCCCGGGCCCACAACCACTAGACGTCCCGCATCCAGCAGGTCCGTGAACCCCTCCACCGGGACGCCACCCGAAGCAGGTGCGATTTCGGCGGGCAAGGTCCCAAGCGGATCCAGCACGGTCACAGAGTCGGGCAAGCGGGGCAGCGTCCCCTCGGGGTAGGCTCGAAAAACCTGGGTACGAGTCTCGGTCTGTCCCTGGTATTCCACTTCCAGAAGGATCGAAAACTCCGCCGAGGGCTGGCCAAGAGGCACCGAGGGGGCCTTGACCATCACATCCAACGTGGTGGTCTCGCCAGGGGCAAGGTTGATGCCTCGTTCAACAAGCACATCACCCTGGGGACCACGGATGCGCAAAATCGCTCCCGTCAGCCGCCCTACCCCGGTAGCCACGACATCCCACCGCAGCGGACGGGACTGCTGAGCCAAAAAGTGGTCGCCCACGGTACGATAGACCCATTCGATGGGACGGCCGGTCCCCCAGTCGGGGATACGGCCAGGCAATTGGAAACTGAGCCGATCGGGACGCCGGATCTCGGGGGCCACCAGCGTAGCGCCCTTGAGCCATAACACTTCTCGGACTCGTTTGAAGAACTCGCCAGCCAGGGCCACGCTGCGGGCCTGCGCATATTTACCATCCGGTCCCAGCAGCGCACTTGCGGCCTGAGGATCGGCATCGGGAATCCCGATCCCCGACACAAACAGCGGTTTGGTCTGGTCCCACTTCCACAGGCCCGGGGTTCCGGGCAGTTCCAATCCCTCGGTAAACAGGGTCAACCAACGCGGGGCCGCAGGCCGGTCGGCCAACGTCTGCTCCAGAATCAGCCAATCCGAATCGGGGTCGCCCGTGCCGTCCAGGTCGCCAGGCGTAAACAACGGCCGAGAGTCCTCTAACTCACGAGCATAGGCCATCAGGGTTTCGACCAGTTCTCGCCGCTTGACGTCGGTCAAAGGAAAGGCCGCTCCACAAGAGACCAAACGCCGAGCGACGGCCACCCCCACCACCGACGGATGCAGCGCCACCAGCCGCAGCACATTGCCGACATCCCGCTTCGCAGAATCCGTGAACGCCTGCAGCGTGTACTTGTATGCGCCCCATGAGTCACAATCGAGGTTGCTGGAGGCAAACACCAGAATGCCCAATTGGTCCGCTGCCTGATACCAGGCCTGGGGCCAACGGCCCCCCATCAGCGCCACCACGTTGATTCGGCGCTGCTTCAACAACTCCATCTCTTCTTGGGCCCTACCCGTCTGATAATATTCGGGTCTTGGCCACAACTCCTCCATAGAGCCCACCACGGGAAGACCATTAAGCGCCAGTTTGTCGCTGGCCACAATCTGGCGAAACCCGAACTGCGCTTCCATGGAGTGAACGGTCTGGCCGACCTGCTTTAACTCTACGCGAACTCGATACAGATAGGGGTCGTCGGAGGTCCACGGATGGTTTATTCCACTGGTCACGGGCAATACAATTCTCTGGCTTCCGGGATAGAGCCAGACCGCATCCTGCGCAAAGGAGGCCACCGACGTGCCGCTGGCATCCATCACAACGCCCTCGATGCGCACCTGCTCGGGCTCGGTTCCCGCATTAAACAGACTGGGCTGGATCTTGGCCGTGCCCGTATTGCCAAGACTGAGTGTGCTCTCGACCAGGATGTCATCCACCCGCACCATGGCCACGGTCCGCAGCACCACTGAATCCAGAAGCCCGAAGCAGAGGAAATCAGGTGGTAGTGGGTCAATGATCTTGTCTGTCACTCTCGTTCTGGGATCCTGATTCACAGCCAACCCGGTCAGCGGAATCTTCGTGTGATGGGTCGCAGACCAATCACGCATCCAGATTAACACCTCGTTGTTTCCCGCCACCGCCGCAGAGGTAATATCCAAGTCCCAGGGCAAGTTCACTTCCACCGCCCCGTCCCAGACCTGCTGACCGTTTACCCACACTCGAGGCTCGAAATAGATGCCCCAGAATCGCAGCAACTGACGCTGGCTCAAGGGCGAACCCATCTCGAAGTTCCGGCGAATCCATACTCCGCCCTCCCCGGCACCAAACAGGCACCCGGGAACCGTTGCCGGAAGCCAACCTGCCTCGGATGGCGGATAGTCCGACGCCGCAGCGGGAAGCATCTGCCACTCTCCATCCAGGCTCTGCACGGCCGCATTTGCCGCAGGAGCCGCAGCCAAACAGGCGATCCACAAGGCCCCCAACAGGACATGACGCCCACGCCCCACCCCAATCGACCGTACCGCCAATTCGAAAAGGCTCATTTCGCCTCCGTGACCCACAATTCCAAAATTCCTAACGCAGACAAGCAGTTACGCACCACTAGCTGAACTTTCCATAGACGCCGGTTCGCTATGCTGCAGTGCAGCATTTGCGTTTGTGACCCCTTGCAAAATCACTGGGGCGAATTGTAAGCGGTTCGGTCACAGCGGGCAATAGCGGCGTGCGCTCGGGGAAGGAGGAGGAAGGAGGAAGGAGGAGGGACTAAGGTTTCAGGGTTCGAACGGCACGGAAGCCGTGCCCGCCGTGGCGGAATCCGGGCGGATCCCAGCGGCGCATGGCAGGCCGATTGTACTCGGGACCGGTGTCCCAGGCCCCACCTCGACTGGCGCGCAAGGTGCCGTTGGCAAGTCCCGCCGGATTCAGGGCCTTTTGCGGGCCATACCCCGAAATGTCCTTCCAGTCCCAGCACCATTCCCAGACGTTTCCGGCCATGTCGAACAGGCCCCAGTTGTTGGCGTCTTTTTG
>CAYTWV010000085.1:0-11952 GCA_964442235.1 uncultured Myxococcales bacterium
AACAGCACGTCCACAATAACTGATAAATCCGCATATAAAGCGCACACTAGGGTTCGCAGGCCCGACTTTTTCGACAGCCCCGTCAGGGAGTGGGTAAAACCAGCCCGTGGGGCAAGGCACCCACTCCCTCACGGTCGTGGCACTGACACCCCGTGGCACTGACACCCCGTGGCACCGACACCCCGTGGCACTGACACCCCGTCGACTTACAGCAGTTTCAGCAATCGTATAGCACGCGGAATCATCTTGAAGGTAATGTCGGTGCGTTCCCCGGCGGCATCGCCGCCAATCTGGTATGGAATCGGCGCCGAGAAATGGACCGATGCCTCTTCCACCAGGAAGTCCCGGATTCCTGCGCCGGCGTACTCGCCCTTCCAGACTTTGGGCAGCACACTGAGGGCCTTGGCCGTGCTCAGGGTCACCACACGAAGCTGGAAGCGGTTTTCCTCTTTGTTGGCATAGGGAAGAATCTTCAACCCATATCCGTAATAGGGCACAGTGCCGGCCATGACGATATTGCACGTACCCTCGTAGATCGTTTCCCCTTCCTGGAACTCTCTAAGCGGCGTCCCTTCGGCGCCCACTTCGGTCGCTTTGCCCTTAAGTACCTTCAACGAGACGTGGTCATGGTCTTTACGAATGGCCCGTGTGGCGTGCCGAGGGACGGTGCGGGTGAAGACCCCAAAAAAATAGCCGCCCACGGTCTGCATCAAGGGCTTCATGAAGGCGCCGCCAAACTTCTCTTTCACGAACTTGTAGTCGTTCAGAATTTCGGCGTCCCAGCCCATGCCGGCGAAGGGAAAACGCTGGCCATCGGCTTCCACCAGCGAAAGCCAGTAGTATTCTCGAGTAGAACTGGTGATGTAGGTCTTCAGGTCTCCTGCCACGTCGCCCGACGAGACCATTCGGGCCATGGCATTGCCGGTACCCAGCTTCAAAATGCCCACTGCCGGACGTTGCTCCGGAGGAAATAGCGAGAGTTCATTGATGACGCCCATGACGGTGCCGTCCCCGCCGCCAGCAAAAACCGTCTCGTAGCCACGCTCTACCAGAGTCTGCGCAATGCGCCTCGAGTCCTCTTGAGACGCCGAGAGGAACAAGTCCTCGGGCGGCACCAGTTCACTGGAGAGTTCCTCCACTTCCTGGGTAACCTTCTTGGCGTTCATGTTAAGGACGACGGCAAACCGCCCAAACCTGTTCTCCATCGAACCTGACCCTCCATCGCAGGCCCTGAAGGTACAACACGCAGACCTCATTGGCAAGGTGAGGCGGACGTATTCCCGTTGTCTAGCGCCCCGCACTTCGATACCATGCCGGCCCGACGGGAGGTGCACATGCGTTATCTGGTCACGGGTGGGGCGGGGTTCATTGGCAGTGCCGTGGTGCGGCGGGTCTTGAGCCAGGGTGCCGAGGTGGTGGTGCTGGATGATTTCTCCACGGGCAAAGAATCCAATCTGTCCGGGGTGCATGGACGGCTGACGCTGGTGCGCGGCAGCATCACAAATCCTGT
Source organism: uncultured Myxococcales bacterium (assembly GCA_964442235.1). Lineage (GTDB taxonomy): Bacteria > Myxococcota_A > UBA9042 > CAIXZC01 > CAIXZC01 > CAYTWV01. Next base: position 1,511 of record CAYTWV010000085.1, read on the forward strand.
CGACGTGCGGCGGGCCATGGCCGGCTGCAAGGGGGTCTTTCATCTGGCGGCCGTAGCCTCGGTGCAGCGCTCGATGAACGAACCCATTGTGTGCCACGACGTCAATGTGACCGGTGCCCTGTGTATCCTACAGGCCGCCAAAGACCTGGGCGTGCAGAGGGTGGTCCTCTCCTCCTCGGCAGCAACCTATGGGGAACTGGACACCTTTCCGCTGACCGAAGAGATGAGCGGAATGCCCATCTCCCCATACGGAGTCCACAAACTCTTTGATGAGTATTATGCCCGGCTTTATGCCAACAGTGGTTGGACCCAGGCGGTATGTTTACGGTATTTCAACGTTTTTGGGCCCCGACAGGATCCCAACGGAGAGTATGCGGCGGTGGTGCCCAAATTTGTGGCGGCGGCACTTTCCGGCAAGAAGCCCGTGATTTTTGGCGACGGCAAACAGAGCCGAGACTTCCTGTTTGTAGAGGATGTGGCCCGAGCCAACTGGTGCGCCATGACGTCGCCTGTGGCCAATGGACACGTCTACAACGTCTGCGCCGGACACGAATCCTCGTTGCTTCAACTGCTGGAAGCCCTGTCCGCTGCCATGGGCTCGCCGGTGGTGCCAGACTTCCAGCCGGCCAGGACCGGGGATATCCGACGCTCGGTGGGCAGCCCCGAGGCCGCAAGGTCAATCGGGTTTTCTGCAGAGGTATCGCTGGAAGAGGGGTTGGGACGGACGCTGGATTATTTCAGAAGCATTACGCCTTAGCTTTACGCAGCGCCTCGTATGCTGCTTGAATTGACTTGAATTTCTCTTCTGCCATCTTCTTGAACTCTTCGCTCATTCCGGAAGCCATATCAGGGTGATATTTTCGGGCGAGGTCCCGGTAGGCCTTCTTGACCTCATCCGGGGTAGCCGACTGCGTCAGCCCCAAAGTCTTGTAATGCTCGGAGAGCGGGACTTCGTCCATCCGGCTACGGGTCTTTCGACCTCCGGCGTTGCTTGCGTACTGGCGATAGTATCTGCTGCCCGTTTCCAGGCGGATGGACTCTTCGACCTGATCCGGAGTGATTCCCAGCAACTCGGCGATCAGGTTCAAGGCCCGGCGCTCCGAGGGGTCTACGGTCCCGTCAAAAGCTGCCATCGAAACTGCGGATTGAAACAGGGCCAGCAATTCCGACGGGCTCCCGACACCCTCTTTAAGCACCTTGCAGACACTCTCGATGTTCATGCGCTGGCTGAACCACATCAGGTCCATGGAGACCAGTTGCAGCAGCATGGGGTGGGCATTCCAGCGTCGCAGGAATCCCAGAATGCGCTGGAACTCTTCTTGAGAAAAATGGCCATCCGAGGCAGCAACGTAGGCGTGCAGTCGAGCCGTTCCCAGGCTGATGGCCAGGGGCCGGTTGCCCGTGACCCAGGCTCGGGCCATCAAGTCGTCGGGACCTGTGGCACCCAGATCCTCCATCCGGCGCTGACGCTCCTTTTCTCGGGCCTGCTCTTCACGCTGGGCCTGCGCCCGGCGGATCTTTCCGATCCAGGACAACACCATCAGGCTGACAAAAAACGAGATTGCCCACGCACCAAAGCCCCTCAGGCCCATGCGTTCAACGACCAGAAAGACCAAATAGAAGGTCATCAACGAAACAAAACAACCAGGTGTATAAAAGACCATGACCTGGGGCCTCCAAGAGGGGGGAAACAAAGGGGGGTCCGCCTCACCGCACCCCGGAGATTGGCTAAGGGGTGGGTTCCAAGGCCAGAGAAATGCTGATCTCGCCCTGGAGGTCTACGGCATCGACCACAAGGCTGTAGTCGCCGGCTTCAAGGGCCAGGTTCCCGTCCAGGACATCCTGATCGGTGAATTCGCAAGCCAGCGCATCTCCCTGGCACGGGGCCGCATACAGTGAATAGGCCAGTTGGGTTGAGTTGCCGGACACGTTAAGGGTGACCTTTCCGCCGACGGCCAGCGAGAACAGGAACCAACGTTCATCGCCATCGGAACCAGAGTCCAGGCACACAGGGGTGAAGAGGTTGGTCTGGTCTGAAATCTGGAACGTGCCCGAGAACTCATCCCCGAACTGGAACGCCAGACCGGTGTTCAGAGGCGTGGGTTCTGCGCACAAGTCGCCGGGCACTACATCGCACAAGGGATGGTAGAAGCATTGGGTGCTTTGGCACTCTTCGACCTGATGGTCGCAACCGATTTCGGCGTCGCACGTATCGATGGTGCACGGGTCGTTGTCTTCACAGGCGCTGTCGACGGGGGCATGTTGGAAGTCGCCCAGTTCTTCCTGGCAGGTGTCCACGGTGCATTGCAAGCCATCATCGCCCAGGGGCAGTTCGCCGGCGATGCATTCTCCGGTGGCGGCTTCGCAGGTCTCTTCGCCGTTGCAGAACAGGCCATCGCTGCACAGTTTGGGTGTGCCGATGCAGTCGCCTGCCAGGCACGTGTCGGAGACGGTGCAAAGCAGTCCATCGCTGCATGATCCGGTGGTGTAAACCACGACGCAACCTCCTGCGTCAACCGAGCAGACGTTGTCGGTGCATGCGTTGGCATCGTCACAAAGTTCGTTTGAGGGGGTGTGGGTGATTTCGCCGGTTTCTTCGTCGCAGGCATCCAGGGTGCAGCCGATTCCGTCGTCCATTTGCAGCGGGGTTTCGGTCGCGTCACACGCTCCAGTTAAGGGATCACAATAGGCGATGCCATTGCAATAGACGCCGTCACCACACGTTTTGGCCTCACCTTTGCAGGCACCTTTGGCGTCGCAGACGTCATCCTGGGTACACAGGTCGTTGTCGTCGCAACTCAATCCAGCCTTGAGCACGGAGAGGCACCCGGCGGCCAGATCGCAGTAGTCAACCGTGCACGGGTTCTGGTCCTCGCAGCCCTGGTCATCGGGGGTGTGAAGGACTTTGTCGCCAATTTCATCACACTGTTCTGCGGTGCAGGCGATGCCATCCTCTTCGACGGGGGCTTCTCCTGGCAGGCACTCGCCCGTGGTGGCATCACACGTCTCTTGTCCGTCGCACCACAGCTGATTGTCGCAGGGTTTGTCCAAACCGACACATTGGCCCTGGATACACGAGTCGTCGACGGTGCATGGGTTCAAGTCGTCGCAGGAACCTTGGGCGGGCTGGGTTCCGCAGATTCCGTCCAGGCATACTCCCGGGTTGCACGGGTTCTGGTCGGGACAGTCGCTGTGGGCCAGGCACTCTGGTGTGAAGTCCTCTTGGACCGTGTCGGCGGCATCCGACTGCGTGTTGCCAGAGTCGGAGCAGCCAGCGGCCAGAAACGCCATCACGACCCACGTCGCCATCAAGTTACGCATACATCCCCCATTCGCCCGTACCCATAGGGTTAAAGCACCAAACCCTGCGCAACGTAGGCGAACGCGGCCCGATCGTCAAGCCGACAGCATGGTGTCAGGCTGAAGGCAGCGCCAGATCGAGTTTGAAGTTGGCTAGAGGTTCTTCGATTCCGGAACCACGATCTGAGCCTTGGCGTCGGCGTCGATGCCCGGTCCCGTGACCCAATAGAGGTACTCTGGCTGGTCTTTGAGATAGATGTTGTAAAAGGCCGTCATGTATCGCGTCGCATGCTGCCGAACCACCACGGTGTCGGCGGTGGCCGGTTGGCAGACGGCGCAGAAGATCCCGCAGTCGGCACTGTCCAGGAAGGCCATGTGATTGGCTCCGGGGAAGTCAAACTTGAACGCCGGGCTGACGGCGTGCAGATAATACTGCTCGAAGTTGTCCTCGGCGGGTGCACAGGAAAGCTTGCTGCCTTCAGGGGGATATCCATCCAGCGTTTCTCCGGCCAGTCCAAGCGGCACCAGGATAGAGGCCATCTTCTCCGGGGCTACCGAGGGGAATCCTGCGGGGTCACCCACGGGCGACGTGCTGTCCACGGGGTCCACGGTGAACGAGGCGTCGACTCGGGGATCCTGCGAGGCGACCAGCAGGGATATTTTTCCACCCATGGAGTGTCCCGAAAGCCCAATGCGTGATGCGTCGGCTTTGCCCTTCAACAATCCTTCCGCCGTGTTTCCATCGCCTTCGACCCAATCCAGAATCTTCATCACATAGGAAGCCAACTGGTCGTGGGTTTTGGGCGAAACGGCCGTTCCGGGCATGCTGGGCAAGATCACCACATACCCCCAACTGGCCAGATGGGCCTTGTAGGTCTGATAGAACTTGGCGCTTAGCGCAAATCCGTGCGTGAAGACCACCACGGGAAAAGGACCTTCGCCTTTGGGCAGGGCAATATCCAGCGGGACCAAAGTGCCCTCGGCATCCACTTCCAGGTCAAAGGCCAACTCCTCGTATTCCAGGGGGCCGGCCTGCATCGGATCGGCTGGCGGGGGGACCACCACCTCGGCGGTATCGTCGGCCAGGTCGGCTTCTGCCGTGACGTCTGGGTCCTGTTCAAGTTCGGCCAAGTCGGCCAAGGGGGTTGTGTCGGTTTCCCTTTCGGCCGAGTCGGAACATGAGAAGGCAAGGGCTGCCACAACAAGCGAGACGATTCTGATGTCGAAAGAGTGGGCAGGGACGTTGAGCATGGGTCACCTCATGAGGCCCAGTTATAGAAACGATTGGGGGCTGTGGCAACGACCATACTGGGCTGTCGAAAAAGTCGGGCCGGCGAACCGTCGCGTGCGCTTCACATGCGGATTATTAAATTATTGCAAACGTTCTGTTGCCCACTCCCTCACGGCCCGGCCCGAGCGCCGTCGAGGGGTCGTGGCACTGATTAGTACACTTCGTTGGCTCAATGACTTGGCTGGGTGGCCTACATCTTGTATTTGCCGAACTCGTCGTCGTCCAGGTTTTCCAGAAGGGGAATGCTGTCGTCATCCATCAAGGCATCGGAGTCGACCGGGGCATCGACGTCGTTCTCGGCTTTGGCAGCGCCCGATTTGTCGAAGACGGACTGGCGAACCGTGATGGGAGCGCCCGACCGCAGGGCCAGGGCGATGGCGTCCGAGGGACGGGAGTCGACGGACATGACAGCCTGGCCCACACGCAGATGAATCAAGGCGTAGAAGGTCTCGTTGACGATGTCGGTGATCTCCACTTCTACGATTTTGGCTTCCACGTGCTTCAGCAGCGACGTCATCAAATCGTGGGTCATGGGGCGAGGGAACTCGACGCCCTCCAGTTGGGCCGCAATAGAGCTGGCTTCCAGGATTCCGATGACGATGGGGAGAATCCGATCCTCGGAGTCATCCTTCAACACCACGATGGGAGCTTTGCTCTTTTCGTCCAGGGCCAGTCCTGCCACTTTCACTTCGATGGACATGCTAACTCCCATTCTCCAAGCAAACTATGAGAGGAGGCTTGGATGATACGTACATCCACCACATCCCCAGGCGCCAAGACAGCAAGACCCGGCACCACCGGGATATTTACCACGTAGTGTGTCGAGGTTCGCCCATACCACTGGTGGTGGGGCGTACCGTCCAGAATCGGGAAGGCTTCTCCTTCAAGGAGCACCTTCTCGACTCGCCCGACATGCGCCTTCATGTTCTCTCGCATGGTTCGGTCCAGCACTTGCAAAAGTCGCTCGAACCGCTGCTGCTTCAGAACCTCGGGAACATCGTCGGGCCACCCTGCTGCTCGGGTACCTGGGCAGGGATTATACTTGAAGACATAGGCCATGCCCCAACGAATTTCTTCGGCTGCTGCCAAGGTGGCCTCGAAATCGGCGTCTGTCTCCCCACAAAATCCGACCACAAAGTCCGTGGAAATCATCAGGTCGCTGCGCACTTCCCTCAATTGTTCCAGGCACTTCCGATAGTGTTCGTAGGTGTATCCACGGTTCATCCGGTCCAGCACCTGATTGGAACCGCTCTGGATCGGGAGGTGCAGATAGGAGGTCAATTTGGGCAGATCCCGGTAGCAGTTAATCAATTCAGAGTCGACGCCGGCCGGATGGGAGGTGACAAATCCCAGGCGAACCAGGCCTGGCAGGTCATGAACCTGTCGAAGCAACTGAGGGAACGAGAGGTCGCCCCGGTCGGTGCCGTATCGATTGACGTTCTGGCCAAGCAGCGTCAACTCTTTGACGCCCGAGTCCAGCAGCATCCTGCATTCGTCCAGCACCGCCCCAGCAGGTTTGGAGTGCTCTCGACCCCGGACGTGGGGCACGATGCAATAGGAGCAGAACTGATTACACCCTTTGATGATCGTTACAAATGCAGAGGGGCGTTTTGTAGAGGTTGCCCCCCGTGGTGCAAAGCCTCCTTCCTGGATGAACTCGGTGGCGACCACGGGTTTGCCGGTGCGCTCCCGCATCTCCAGCAATTAGACGATATCGCTGATGTGGTCGGGGCCCAAGACCACGTCGACCCAGGGCGAGCGCTGAATGACCTTTCGGCCCTCTTGTTTGGCCACACAACCGGCGACCACAATTCGAATGTCTGGCCGCTGGCGCTTCCTGGATCGCAATCGACCCAACGCCGAAAAGACCTTTTCCACGGGCTTTTCGCGTACGCTGCACGTGTTCACCACGATGATGTCGGCGTCGTCGAAGGCCGAGACGGTGCGATAGCCGGCCTGAGTCAGCGCCTCGGACATGCGCTCCGAGTCGTAGACGTTCATCTGGCAGCCAAGGGTCAAGAAGCGGACGGTGCGGTTGGAACTCATGATGTGCCGACCTGCTGAAGTTAGGGGCAGAAGAATTCCGGGGGATTGAACGGGAAGAGGCTGCAGTCCATCAACTCACCCAGCACCATGGTGCGTGGCGAGGCCACATCGCCGGTCTTTCCCAAGGTATACACGGTCTGGCTGAGCCACGTAGCCACCTTCAGGAAATACGAGTAGGCACCCGGCGGAATGTAGGCTCCCCATCCGATGTACATGGGCGGGAACCAGCGATACACAAAGTTGTTTCCGGCGGGATTCAGGACTTCCAGCGGGCCCTCTTTCATGGTGGCTCCCGGTTGACCGTCGGGGTAGTAGGCGTCGGTTTCGACCCGGGCACGCAAGGCGTTGGTCGCCACCCGCTTCAGAACGTTATTGTCTTGGTAGGTTCGGTCGGTGATGCCCGGCACGTAGACCTCGAACTGGATCCAGGTAGCCACCTCGGAGCCGGCGAAGTTGCTGAAGTAGTAGGCCGGGTCCACGTCGCCCCGGAATTGGGGTCCGGCTTCGGTGTAGTAGATGAAATTGAAGTTGCCGGCCCAGTTGATGGGTTGGCTGACCGTTGCCGACGCAAAGATCGGGAAAAGGTAGTTCTGGTCCATGTTCGAGTCCCAGGTTTCGCACCCGGACACGTCGGAATTTCGGGCCCAGAACCAGATATTTTCGGCGTCGGCCGGGATGTCGATGGTCTGTTCCCAGGCCGCCGAGGTGTGTGTGAAGGAGTTGTGCATGACCATGGGCAGTTCCTGGGCCTGAACGGACAAATCGAAGGTGTAATAGAGCGAAATGGTCCAGCCGGGGTACCCGTTATGAGTGGAGCGGCAGTTGGGCAACCGGTCCAGGGCGTACAGCAGACGCAGTTTGCCGCCTTGGACAATGGGGCCTCCGGAGAGGTTCTCTTCCCACCAGGAGGTGAAGGTCAGCAGGGGGGGGCACTCGCCGCAATCGGCCAGGCAGTTGGTGCAGGTTTCATCGGCGTCACAAGTGGAGTTTCCGCATTGGGTGGGACATACCTCGCAGTCCACGGCGCAAGAGGCACACGTATCGGTGGGTTCGCACTCCAGGTCTCCACAAACGGGCTGGCAGGCACCGCAGTCAGCCATACATGAGGTGCAGGATTCGCTGACGTGGCAGTCGCCGTCGCCACACACGATGCAGTCGCCGCAATCCCCCGGGCAGGTGGCGCAGGTTTCCTCTCCGTTGCACGAATCGTCCCCGCACTGCGCCGGGCAGATACAATCAATGGGGCACGTCTGGCAGGTCTCGTCATCGCCGCAGGAGTTGTCGCCACAATAGGGGCACTTTCCGCAGTCAGCCAGGCACGTCGAGCAGGTTTCGCCGTCTGCTGCCACACACTCTCCGTCCCCGCACGGAACCGGGCACAGGCCACAATCGGTCGGGCACGTGGCGCACGACTCGCTGGCCTGGCATTCGTCGTCCCCACATTTGGGTGGGCACACGCCACAATCCGGCACGCAGGTCTCACAGGTCTCGGTTCCATTACAGACCAGATCGCCGCACTGCGCTGGGCAGGGGCCACAATCCTGGGGGCAAACCTGGCACGTTTCGGTGCCGTTGCACGTGGCGTCGCCGCAGCCGATGGGGCATTCCCCGCAGTCGGCCACACACATCACGCAAGACTCCTGGCCGTTGCACTCCCCATCGCCGCATTCGGCCGGGCAGCCGCCACAATCCTGAGGGCAGGAGCCACACGTCTCGTCGCCGTTGCACGTCTGATCGCCACAAACCGGATTCGGTGTGGTGTCTGGCACGTCGGGCAGCGTGTCGCCAGGCAAATCCGGCTGGTTCAGGTCGGGGGTCGCGTCGGGAAGCAGCGTGTCCGGAATGGAATCTTCAGCAGTCTGGTCCGAACCAATCTCTTCGGAAGTCCAATCGGGAAGGGTCACACCGTCGTCCTGAGTGGTGTCCGACTGCACATCCAAAGACCCTTGGGTCGTTGTCGAGCATGCAACGGAAAGAAGCCAGAGTGCGAACAGAGAAGTCCGAGCCATCGAGCCAGTTCTCATGGAAAACCTCCGGTCCAAAAGCGGGTAACGGTTCAGAAAGGAAGTTCGTCGCTTCCCAGTGCGTCGGGGCCGAAGTGGTCTTCCAACGCTTCCGAAATCGCCAGGGAAATCTGCAGCGGAAGGTGCGCCTCGGTCTCGGCAGCACGCATGACATTGGTGCGAATGATATAGGCCCGGCTGACTTCCACCGTGGCGCTGGTCTTTTTGGGGATCCGGCGCTTGGTGGGCGCGGCAGCCGCAGCCGCTGACTCGGTGGCCAGGTAACAGCCAAACAGAGGGGCGTGGCCGGCGAAATCCGGGTTCTTGACGTCGATACAATCCAGGATGGTCCAAGTGGCGTGAGTCAGTTTCGCCTGGCCCCACGGGGTGGCGACCACCTCTTTGATGGCTTCCTGGGCGACCCTGTCGAAGGTCCCCTGTTTCACCATAAAGGGCTTTCGGTACATCGCAGGATCCAACTTGCTGGCCCGGCGGTAGAAGAAATGCGCCACCTCGGACTGGCCCGTCACGTCCAGAAGGATGCCTTTCATGAACGAAGTCAGCGCCGAGTTTGGATCCTGGTCATAGGCCAGATCACAGATGGCCTTGGCCCGCTTGAACTTGCCAAGCATCAGCAGCACTTCGGCCCGCTTTGCCAGCGGAACGGCCCAATCTTTCTTCAGTTGGCTGGCGGTACGTAAGGCCCTGTCGGCTTCGGGATAGTGGCCCGATTCCACCAGGGTATCGCCCAGAAGGCACCAGAGTTCGTGGTCCCGAGGGAACCGGCGCAATCCGCGTCGGCAGACATCGGACGCTCGCTCGGGATCCCCCTCGTTTAGGAGCCACTCCGCATGTTCCAGATAGTCTTCCCGCTTCAGCACGCTCCACCTCGAATCCCACTACTTCATCAGTTGTCGGATTATGGAGTAGTGCTCCGAATAAGGCAACCGAAAGAGGGGAAAAGCCCCTTGTTTGGCCAGGGTTGCGAGAGCCTTGCCCTAATCCAAACGGCGATGCTGTTGAGGGCGACCTCATGGCCGTTGAGCGTCTGTTTCGGCGACGTCAATCCGCCGATGCCGGCGCGCCGGCGGGGTCACGGCTGCGTGCGGAATGCCTAAAAGTAATAGCGGGCGTTAAGGACCCCAGCGATGCCGAAGTCCACGTTGGTTCCGTTGCTGCCCAGGATGTGAAGGATGGGCACGGCCTCAAGGTTCAAATCGATGGGCGCTCCGGTGAACTGGAACCCGATTCCCACGGGGAATTCTGCGCCCAGGCCGATGTAGGCGTCCTTGCTCTCTTTTCCTCCCCACGAGAACGAGAAGACGTTGACGCCCGGGCCAAAATACCAGACCAGATCGGCAAAGCTGAGTTTAGCCAGCGGAGTCTGCCACCAGAGCAGATCCACCCGGGCCCCAAGGCCTGTCCAGTCGCCGTTGAGCCAAAGCGTCGCATCCACCTGGATCGAGGCGGCGTTGCCCATGAAGTAGTTGAAGCTAAGACCGTTACCGGGGAATCCCAACTGCACGCCGGCACCAAAATTGCCACCGGGTTTGGCTTCCGCACTGGCCCCAAGACCCAAGACCATGACCACTGCTGCCAATGTCACAAGCGGCTTCCTCATCTTTCTCATGGGACTCTCCATTCTGCTTCGGTTAGCTGCGCTGAAACCCACTTGGAAGAACAGCCCGATAAACATAGGCAAGCGTGCTGACCTGGGCAAGGTCTCGACTCAAGTGTGGTGCGAACGGCGGCGTGGCAATTCCCGGCGGGGTTGGGGTTTGGGGAAGGGGCAGCCGCCACTT
>CAYTWV010000086.1:0-3959 GCA_964442235.1 uncultured Myxococcales bacterium
GGGAAGTGGCGGCTGCCCCTTCCCCAAGCCCCAACCCCGCCGGGAATTGCCACGCTGCCGTTCGCGTCTTACAACGATGGGTCTCTTCCGTTGCGGGGCTGTTCCGTATAGGATAGTGCCCCATGAAAAAGACACTTCTCCATGCTTTGGTTGTTCTTGTATTGGGTTGTGGCACCCGCGCCGGTGGTCTGGACGGCGGCGGGCCCGATTTGGTGGGCGAGGTGAGAGCCCCGCAAGACCTTGCGGGAGGGGATTTCGTGGGTCTGGCCTGGCCTGACGAGGCGGCATATCCCGAAGCGAATCTGGACATGGAGCGCTGGGATCCACGGTTCTACCGACAATCGGAGGTGTCGCTGAACGGGAGTTGGGCCTTTGTCTTCGACCCCGAGGGCAGTGGGCTGCAGCAGGGGTTGCAGGAGCCGCCGTTTGGACACGAGAAATACCCTGAGGAGATTCAGGTTCCCTTTCCGTGGCAATCGGTCTTGTCCGGAGTGGGTCCCGAGCCCCCTGACACCTGGGCGAAATTTGGGTCGGAAGACAAACTGAACAGCTACCGAGGGGATGTCTGGTATTCGACGACGATCGCTGTGCCTCCGGATCTGGCGTCGGCGGAGCATCTGGTGGTTCGGTTCGGTGCGGTGGACTGGAAGGCCACGGTTTGGGTGGAAGGAACCGAGGTTGCGGCCCACGAGGGGGGCTTCACCTCCTTTGAAGTGGACGTGACACCGTGGGCCAAGCAGGGGACCCAGGGGATCGGTCTGGCGATTCGGGTGACGGACTTATGTGATGGCGAGCCGGCATCGTTGTTGGGGAAGCAGGGGACCACCTGGTACACCTGTGCGGGGGGCATCTGGCAGGACGTGACGTTGATTCGGAGACCCGCTGTGTATGTAGCAGAGGTTCTGGACCGCATGGATATGGACGGCTCCGGCAAGGTCAAGGTCGAAGTTCAGGTGGGAGGCTTGGAATCCCAGGGAGCCCCGGTTCCGGGAGTTCGGGCCCGGATGCGATTTCAGTGTGTCGAAGCCTTGTGTGGGAAGGAATGTGGCGGCGTGGCGGAGGCGGCAGTGGAGGGGGGACGAGGTCTTTTCGCTGTGGATCTGTCGGCGGTTCCGACGTGGAATCCTGCGACGCCATGCCTTATGACGCGCGTCATCGAGCTGGGCGGGCCTGATTTTTACGAACGGACGGAGGGCTATTTTGCCAGGCGAAACCTGAGCGTGGGGTGGATGCCCGGCCACTCGCCGGATGATACGTCCGATGTGACGCAGCAGTACCAAGGTCTTTTTTCAGCGGGAGTTCCCATCTATCTTCGGGCGGTGCTGGATCAGGGGTATCACCCCGACGGGATCTTTCAGAACCCGAGCCGATCGTCTCGCCAATCGGACATCCAGTCGATGAAAGAGCTTGGTTTTAATGGGATTCGGCAGCACATCAAACCCGAGGCGCCATGGTTCTATGCCATGGCAGACGCGTTGGGGATGTGGGTGGTTTATGATTTTCCTGCGCCGGCGACGGATGCTGCCAGCGGGGCGGACGCCCCATGGAGGCCCGTGTTCGGGCAGACGATGGAGCAGTTGGCACAACGGGATTTAGGCCACCCTAGCCTGCTGTGGTGGGTCTTGTTCAACGAGGCGTGGGGCGTCGCCAACCCGCCCTACTGGAGTACCCAAGAGGGACAGGATTATGCCCGCGGACTCTATGACAGGTTGAAGGAATTGGATCCCGGTCGACCCATTGAGGACCACTCGCCGGGGGGCGTGAGCGACTTCCTGAGCATGGGCCAATTTCCTCACGTAGAGTCGGACCTGTTGTCGTTTAACATGTATGCATGGAAGGTCGAAGACATAGAGACCCGGCTGGCAGCGGCCATGGCAACGTTTTTTCCGGGTTCCACTACACACCTGTTTGGGGGTCGTGTCCAGGCTGGGGAACCCTTGTTCAACAGCGAGTTTGGGGGGCTGGCCGCCGACGAAACCCGGGGCGACGGGACATATCTGCTGCACTCCTGGCTGAATCAGTTGCATCGATACTCCAGGTTGCAGGGGTATGTGTTCACGCAGGCCTACGACGTGGAATGGGAGAAGAACGGGCTGCTGACGTATGACCGAGTGCCCAAGCAGTATGGGTTGACCGAACTGGGCATGACCATGGCGGACTTGACGGGAGATCCCTATCTGGTGCTGGGTCCCAGGGCCATCATAGAGGCCGCACCCGGCGAAGGTCTGTCGTTGGAATTGGGCCTTTCCACATCGGTTCCGATGGAAGTGACGGGGGTGCAAATCCAAGTCTTGGACAGCAAGGGGATTGCTGTGGCCACGTTGGAGTTGCCGGGGCTGACGGCGTTGGGCGGGTATTCCGCTTTGGAGGCCGTAGAACTGACTGCCCCAACCGAATCAGGGATTTATGTGGTACGAGCTTTGGCCGAGACCCAAGGTAAACCGGTTCGAAATGGACTCTATCTGGTTGTGGACGGGGGATACGAACCCCAGGAAGGGGATGTGGACGTGCAGGCCGTATTGAAGGAGCCGGGGGTGACTTGTGCGGCGGACGGAGCTTGTTTTTGTGCAGGGTGGTGCGACTTGAGTGTGGTGATGCCCACACCGGGCCAGGGTCGATACCGGGTGATCTTTGAGGGAGAGATGGCCTCATACGATTCGGCGATGCCCCAGACCGACGACTTGCTTTTGATGAGTTCGCTGGAGATTCGAGTGGACGATGAAGGGGTAAAGGGTGCGTTGGTGGCTGATTGTCCTGCCGATCATCGAGGAGTACTGTCGCTGGTTCGGCATTTCGAAGAGCTTCGGGGGTTATACGGCAGTTGGGTTTCCCATGATTTGGGAGTCGTGAATCTGGGGTCGCAAGTCAAGATTACCTTCCGGAGTTACGACAATGGGGTTGCCCTGTTTTTCAGGGGTGGTGGCCGCTATTTGCGTCCCCCGCGGGTTCGATTTGAGGCAGAGGAGTAGGCGGACCAGGAAACGTTAACGGGGAAACGATGGGCAAAGGGGGGTTTCTCCTTAGTGCGGAGTGTGGTATACGGCGCCGGCGATGGGGTTTCTGGTGGAGGCTAAGGTGAAGAGGGCGGTTCTGACAGCAATTGGGGCGTTGTGGGCATTGGCCATGGCTCCATGTTATGCCGAGGAAGGGGCCGGGGCCCCGGGCCAGCAGTCCCAGACGGTGGGCCCCGTCGTGGTGCCGAATCCTGATGCTGGAGATGCACCGCTGGAGCCGGTTAGAACCGAGTGGAGTCTGATTCCGGCGTTTGGCCGAAACACGGACCTGGGGTTCTTGATCGGGGGTGTATTCGTTTTGGCGGATTTTGATCCCGAGCACAGCCCGTATCATTGGCGGACGGTAAACACGGCGGCATTCAGCGTGAAAGAGACCCCGGACGGGGCGACGGTTCCGTGGAGTTCGGTGCTGTCCCAATGGGACATTACGGGGCTGATGGATGGCAAGCTTCGGATCATCACCGAGGCAGCATACAGCCGCACGGAAAACGAGGGATACTTCGGGCTGGGGAGCGCCAGCGATCCCAATGCCATTGGCCGGGACCAGACGCCCGACCCGAACCATCGATATCAGTATCTGATTCTGGAGCCTCGATTTCGGCTGAATGCCCGATATGCGTTGTCGGATGAAGTCGACGTATGGGCAGGTACCTATTTGAGATACATCGGAACCGATGTCTACCGAGGCAGCCGTCTGGAAATGGACCGGGAGATTGGGGAAGCGGGGTTGGGGCCGAAGATGTATGGGACCTCACCGCACGGGCTATTCCAGGCGGCCCTGGGGATCTCCTGGGACACCCGGGATCATGAGACCAACCCGACGCGGGGGCTTTACGGCGAGATTTCGGTTCGAGGTGCGGCGGCGTTGCCTGCCAGCCAGGACATTTATTATGCGGGATTTACGGCCTATCTTCGGGGCTACATTCCATTGGCGTCGGACTGGCT
>CAYTWV010000086.1:3969-11882 GCA_964442235.1 uncultured Myxococcales bacterium
TTTGACCGATGACCTGATTGGGAATGTGCCTTTTTATGAGATGGGAAGAGGCGGGTCTTTTGAGACCCTGTATTTGCTGGGCGGGGCGACGGGCCTGAGGGGAATCTCGGTGGGTCGTTATTCGGGCAAAGTGAGGGCGCTTACCAGTTTGGAGCTTCGCTGGATGTATCCCCGTTTTCAGATCGGTGGGCATCGTTTTCGTCTGGGCAACGTGGCATTTGGCGACGTGGGTCGGATGTGGGCCGGATGGCAAAACGATCCGGTGTTGGACGGAGAGACCATCGGGTTGAAGTATGGTTTGGGCGGCGGCGTGCGATTGCAGTGGGGCGAGGCGGTGATGATTCGGGTGGACGTGGCCTATTCACCCGAGGCCGATGCGGTCTACCCTCATTGGCCCATCGTGGCATACATTTGGTACGATCAGGCTTTCTAGGTGCCTTGGTGTGGGGCGGTCCGGCTACTGGCTGCAGTTTCGGCAGCGGGCTTCGTAGAGGTCTTCGGCGCCTTCCAGGACACGTTCTTCCGAGGCGACTTTTCGGATATTTCGGATGGCATTAAGGGAACCGCACTTCTGGCACACCGACGTAAGGCGGGTGATCTTCTCGCTTTCGGGGATCAGTCGGAGGGTGGTCATGAAGGGTTCTTTGCGATAGTCCTGATCCAAGCCGCTGGCCAGGACGATCTTGCCATTTCGAGCCAAGGCGGACAGGGCCACGTGCAGGGTTTCATCACAGAATTGGACCTCGTCTACTCCCACCACATCGTAGTCAGCCGCCAATTCCATCATGCTGGAGGCGCACCGGGTCTTCTGGATGTGAATCGCGGGGTAAATGGGCCGCCGGGAGTGGATGACCGGGGTTTCTTCCCGGTTGTCTCCGGTGAAAAGAACGACCCGCTTTCCAGCGCGCGCCAACCGCTCCATTTCGTGGAGAAGCAGGGATGTTTTTCCTGAGAACATGGGGCCGATAATGGTGTGCAGGTACCCTTCCATGGTCACCTCGTTTCGGGGTCTGTGGCCGAGGGCATCGGGCGCTCGGCGTGTGCAGAGAAGTGCTCGTGAATGAAGCGGACGGCCTCTTCTTTAGAGTGAATGGTCTCGTTGAGCAGTTGGCTTTCCAGGGCCTTGAGGATACGGCCCATGACGGGGCCGGGAGCAAACCCCATATCGGTCAGGTCATGGCCGGTAATCCAATCGCTAAGCTGCGGCCGAGAGGCCCTCAGAGTGGAATGCAGGTGAATCAGTTCCTGCCACGATTCAAGCCAGGCGTGGTCCTGAGAGAGGGCCAGGATACGCCAGGTTTCCAACGTTGCCTCGGCAGCAGGGCCCAACAACATCCGTTTTTTGGATGCCAGATCGACACGACGGCATTGGAGACACGTCCCCAGGTGTTTGAGGACGATGCTTACGTCATCGGCAAGTTGTTTGGATGCGTTAAACGCCCGAAGCACCTCGTTGGCCCGTGTGGCCGAATGGGTCCAAAGCTCAACAAGGGGCTGAGCCGAACTGTGGCAAGCGGACTGGGCCAGCACCAGCGACCAGGCGACGACCTCCTGGTTGGGTTTGACCCACTGAAGTTGGTGAAGCAGGTCGCTGAATCGAGTGGCCCGGCCTTTGCGGATCGTAGATGGGAAGGCCTTTAGCCTGGCCACGTCGGGAAGTACCGAGTCCAACGGCCCCAATTCGCCAAGGGTCCGGAATGCGAGGGCTGGATTGGATTCCGTCAGCATCCTCGAGAGTTCACCCCGGATTCGTTCGGGGGAGATCCCTTCGAGATCATGGGCCCACGAGCGAATGGCGGATTGGGTTTTGGGATGAATTCTGAAGCCCAATCTGGCTTGAAAGCGGATGGCCCGAAGGATGCGCAGGCGGTCTTCCTGGAATCTTTCGTGGGGGTCACCGACGGCTCGAATCAGTCTGGCGGCCAGGTCTGGCTTGCCTTTGACGGGGTCCAGAATGGTCTTGGCCACGGGGTCCAGATAGAGAGCATTAATGGTGAAATCCCGGCGTCGGGCGTCCTCGATTTCGTCGGAGAAGTGGACTGCGCTGGGATGCCGGCCGTCCTCGTAGGCAGCATCCTTGCGAAACGTGGCGACTTCGATGGGCTGGTTTCGGATCAGCACCACGATGACACCAAAGGCCTTGCCCACGGGGATGGTGGAGGGGAAAAGGGATTCGACTTGTTCGGGTCGTGCGCTGGTTGCAACGTCGGCGTCTTTGGTCTTGAGGCCCAGCAGCAGGTCTCGGACACAGCCGCCCACCAGGAAGGCCTTGTGACCGGCCTTTTGCAAGGTTGCGACCACTTCCATCCAAGGCGATTGTGGGGCCAGCAGGCTATCGATTTGCGTCATGCGTCTTCTGTTCCGGCGACGACCGAGTTGGGGAAGGCCTCTTTGGCTTCAGCAAGGAACTGAGCCGCCTCGGACTCACGATACCGCTCCGAGAGATGGAAGAGAATCAGTTTTCCCACACTGGCATCCCGGGCCAGTTCTCCGGCCTGCTTGGCCGTGATGTGCCCTTTGGCCCACGCCATCTCGGCATCCTTGTGGGGGAAGTGGCTCTCGCAGACCATGGTATCGGTGTCCTCGAGCCAATCACAAAGGGCCGCCCGGGATTCAATGGGAAGGCGGAAATCGGTCAAGAAAGCGAGGCTCTCTCCGGGGGCCAAACGCAGGACCTGGCTGCGCAGATAGCCGGCTGTCCATCGTCGTCCATCAAGGATCAGTTCGAGGCTGTCCAGCACCTGAGGGTTCTTGATGTCTCGCAACCAGGCACCGGGAACCAAACCCAGACGCTCTACGGCTTTAAGGTCCACGACGGCGTGGTTCTTTTCGGTCAGTTTGTACGCAAGGCTGGGAATGTGGTGGTCCAGAAAGAAGGCCTCCAGGCGGAAGGTGTCGGTTTCGGCGACCACCCCTCGGAAGGCGGCGGATCCCACGCGGTGGGCTTCGGCGTACCCTTCGGCGACGTTGTAGCGGGCCACGTCCAGGGAATCGTGATGGATCTCGCCGATCTGAACCCGTCCGGGGGACTCGGAGACCAGATTCCAGACGTAACCCTGCAGGCGGTGGTGCAGGATCTCCAGGGACCCTGGGGGCCCCCAAAGGGTCACGGGTTGGGGACCTCGGTGGAAGTTAAACCGGAGGAAATGGTCAAACCCGCCCACATGGTCGAAATGGAAATGGGAGAAGCAGAGGTGATCGATCCGCTGGATGTCGCGGCGGGGCAGGTCATTAAGACAGCCCATGCCACAATCAAAGAGAAATCGAGTCTGCCCGCACCCTGAATCCAGCAACACGAACAAGGCGTTGTCCTGGAACGGTCGACCGAGAATCTGACACCGGATGCTCATGAGAGCCTCGCCCTGGGGTTCAATTAGACTCCGTCTTGCTGGAGGGCGCGGCGTAGGGCCCCGAGGGCCACTTTCATCCGTGTTTCATCCAGTTTGACCAGGTCAAGAGACAGGGGCGATGTCTTTTGTCCTGCAGCTTCAGTTGCGTGGATCTCCAGGACCCTCTTTACCAGGGTATGGAGATTCTTGGGTCTGCTAATCGCAATCCATGGTTCGGAAAGCGAGGCAATCCAGAGATAACAAGCGGCGTCGTGATACCGTCCCAGCATAGCCAGGTAGACGCCCATATCGTAGAACATGATCTGGTGGGGCGGCAGGGTAGCGATCTGAGACTCCAGGACCTCCAGACTGCGCTGCGGGTCCCCGGAATCGGCCTGAACTCGAGCAATAAGCAGGTGGAGCAGAACCAGCACTTCGTCGGCGGAGATCTGTGCGCTGCTTACGCTTTCCAGGAGCCTGGCACCACAACGGCGACAGAGAATGGAGGAGGCGTGGTTGGCCGTTCCGCATTCTCCACACACGACATTGCCCAGCAGCTCGGAATCCGTAGCGTCCAACTCGCCTTGGCCTACCCAAGGCAGGGTGCCCAAGCGGGTCAGAAGCAGTCGGGCCAGCGCCAAAGGACACTCGGTCAATTCGGGCACGTGGAAGGTCTCGTCCGGACGCTTCTGCATGCGAAGAGAAAGCCGGAACCCTTTCTGGCCAAGAGGAACGACGGCAAGAAAGTCAATTCCTGAAGCGAACGTGCCAAGTACACTGCGGGCATCACCCGGAGAGACCCACCGGGCAAGCTGTGCAATCAGGTTGTTCATGGGTTAGCCCTCGTAACAGGGATTAACACGACCTACTTGATGTCGACAACGTACCCGGGAGTAATCTTGTACTGTCCCATATCGTCGACGACGACGGAGACTTTGCCGGAGGGCCACTGGACGGTGCAGACTTCCCACATGTCGGAGTCGACCATCATGACGTCTTTGGCTTCGAAGACCAGCAGCGAGAAGATGTAAACGCGAAGGGTAGCCAGGCTGATGTCATATCCGTGGTCATCCCAGTAGTGGACGCCGACGCGATAGGTGACGTTTTCGGGGATATCGAGGTTGACGTTTTCGGGGCCGGCGCCATCGGTGTCGTCGCGGTCCAGGCCGGGGTCATCATTGATTGCGGGGTCCCAACTGGCCCAATCGGGATGATCGTTGAACCAGTAGCAGTCATAGGGAGCAGCGAACCAGCCATCGGGCTTGGAATCGCCGTCCAGATCGGGGCCACCGGCTAACGGGTGAACAAAATGGAGGTCCATATCGGCGCCGGCATCGGGTCCGGTATCGGTCTCGTCGGGGTCTTCGGGGGTGTGCCAGAGCAACTCGATGTGAATGGCTTCGTCGGGAACGACGACCACTTCGAACACGGCGGGCTCGCAGGACTTCAGGCCCTGGGTATCAAAGACGTCCAGGGAAAAGATATAGGGGCCAGCCACGTTGGCTTCGAAGGTGGGGTTGGGGAAATTGGTCGAGGGGACGAAGGTCGAAGCCGAGCCGATGGGCTGCACCACGGACCACTCCCATTTCTCAAGGGTGTTGCCTTCCTGGGCGTAACTCTGATCGCCACGCAGGTGGAGGAGGGTCTGGGGAATAACTTCCTGGCCTTCCTGGACCTTGATCACGGCGTAAGGGCACGTGATGTCCACACCCAGTCCCGAGACGGGCAATTCGTAATCCGTTTCGAAACTGTTGTTCTTGATGATGAAGGTTCCCATATCCAGGATGGGGTTGTTGTTTCCATCCACCGGATTGGGCACGTCGGGAACGAAAGTGACCTTGACCACAACGCTGCCGCCGATGGGGACCACCAGGGGTTTTTCGGGGGTGGGGTCGTATTCCATGGTGCTGGTGTCGAAGTCGAAGTCGGTGGAGGAGCCGTCCTTGAACTTGAATCCGTAGAGGTTCAGGGGGGATTCGCCGCAAGCCTTGATTTCCACCGGGATGGAGGCCATTTCGCCGATCTTGCGGGCGCCGAAGTTAACCTGGGCCGGCACGGTCTCGATGCAGGGAACGGTCTCGTTGCCGGTCAGGATGACCTCAATGCCGGTTTCTTTGAGTGGATCATTGGAGAAGACCACCAGGCGTCCCGTGGCAGGTTCGTCGGTGGTGGGAGAGAAGGTGACCTTGAAGTCGTAGGCTTTTTGCGGGGGGATGATGATGGGGGCGTCGAAGGTGACGCCTTCCATGGTCTGTGCGCTGGCGGGATACTCGGCGCCCTCGACCACCGTGGCAAAATAGGGGCTGCCTTGCAGGGTGAAGCCCGTGAAGAGCAGATCTGAGCCGCCGACGTTCAGGATCGTGACCTTTTCCTGTTTGATCTGGCCCTTGCCCACGTTTCCGAAATCGATACGTTCGGGGTTAACGGAGATGGAGGGCGGTCCCAAGGTGGTCCCCAGATTGATGGTGACCTTACCTGCCGAGGCGTTGGCCGCATCCGTATCGACGATGAGCTGCGCCGAGCGTGAGTTTTCGTCGTAGCGAGTGAACTGGATCGTGAGGACCAGTTCTTCGGGGCTTTCATCGCTGCCTTCCCCGGCGGGGGCGATGAAGAAATCGGTACCGGCATCCCGAGCGGCCTTGAACGCGCCGGGCATGTTAAAAACAAACGCCGGGGGATCTTCGGTGACGCCGGCGGGGATTTCATACTTGAGAGCCAGATCTTCGATGAGCATGGGGCGCTCGCCGGTGTTCTTGACTCGCAGCACCAGATTGGTGCTTTGGCCGTTGAGCAGCACGGACTGGTCCACGCCGGAGGCGCAGGAGGTGATGAAGTTGTTGGCGCCGACGGTGCAGGTACCGGCCGGCGAGATTTCCAGTTCGGGGAAAGTCTGCTCGGAGGTTCCTCCCTCACCGGATCCACCACAACCCACTGCTGCCAGGGCAAACGTCCAAAGAGCGGGAACAACCAGTCCTTTCACCCATCGTACCATCATGATGTGCGTCCTCCAGGGGGGCAGCGGACTTCTGAGTTAGAGCCCACCGCATACAGGGCGAAGGGTACTTGCCCGGGTGTGCTGTGTCAATCACAACTGAAACCGAGCGGGTTCGTAGTGTCAATCACCAGGAAAGGCAGGCGGGTGCGCCCCGGTTCGCTCGGCGACAGCATACGTGACCCAACTTTTTGCGCCGACAGCCTAGGCCCTCCGCAAACCCAAGGCCAGGATTCGAGCAGTGGGCCCCTTAGGACAAGGCTTCGGATCGCCTCTGGACTTGGCCACGACGAGGTGGGATGACGATTTTGGCTTGACAGCGCCTGTCCCATGGACTAATCGGTGGTCGACACCCTCTAATGGGCTGTGGCCATGCACCCCCGATTTGGTAGTCGCACCAAGTTGCGATACTGAATGCCCGTGCCTATCCCAATTTGGGTTCCCTGTCCCAAGCGCAGGTAAGCGACGTGGGATGCCTTGACTGATTTGGGAGTTCCGGCTCCCGGTGCGTTACGGGGAAATTGATGGGAACAAGGCCGGAGGAGCAATGACCACTGTTTATATTGAATCAAACACTAATTCTTGTGAAGTCAACTCTTTGTATGCAGAGAGACTTTTCTCATATTTTCTTGCGAACCACATTACGGTTGCGGAAAGGCGTTCGGAGGCAGACGTCGTTGTTCTGTTAGGCTGCGGTTTCGACAGGGCCAACGACGAGCAGTTCGGGGCGCTTGTGGCTCACTCCAAGGCTGGGCTGCTTCCGAACCAGCGGCTATTGGTATGCGGGTGTTGGCCCGGCATGCATCCGGAAAGTGAAGTCTTGCACGGTGTCGAGACGATTCCACTCTGGGAAGATGAGCGATTCGACCATTATTTCGAGGCGAGCGTTCCTTTTTGTTTAATCAAATCCAATCGATTAAGTAATCGTTCTTTAGACTCATATTCTGACCTATTTGCACCGGGTGAGCAGGGCGATTTTTTCATACACACGTCTAGAGGATGCGTTAACACCTGTTCCTATTGCTTCATCAAGCGGGCCAAAGGGTCCCTGAAATCGGAGCCACCGGACCAGATAGAGGCGCAATACCTGCAGGGGCGCAAGGAAGGGGTGAAGCGGTTCGTCTTGGTCTCGGATGATTTCGGTTCATACGGCCAAGACATTGGCACTAAGGGAACGGAGTTGATCGAGCGGCTGCTGAAAGCCGATCCAGAAGGGCAATTTGTCGTGAACTACCTCTACCCTGGTGCGTTCCTTGAGGACTTCGATGCGTACAAGCGGCTAAGTCAATCAGGCAGTCTTATCTCTGTTAATATTCCAGTCCAGTCTTTCTCGCAGCGCATTCTGGACCTGATGAATCGCCGGTATTCAATCCGGGAGTTGAAGCTCCGGTTACGTGAGTTGAGACAGGCGGCCCCGGGGGTTCGGCTGGTTACCCACGTGATTATCGGATTCCCCTCCTCGACGGAAGAGGACTTCTATCTGACGTTGGTGCATGCGGTGACGCTCTTTGACCACGTCGCCGTATTTCCGTACGGGGATCGCCAAGGCACCGCCAGCCAGGGGATGGGGCCGAAGATTTCGGCCGACGTTA